>NZ_JBEOVN010000218.1:0-11570 GCF_040295565.1 Streptomyces sp. NPDC002785
GGTGCGGGGGTCGACGCCGAAGGCGTCGGCGACGCCGGTGATCCGGGTGCGGGTGAGCCGTTCTGACTGTTCGAGGGTGTAGAGGCGGTGGACTGCGACGGCGCGCAGGGCGTTCTGGTCAGGGATGTGTGGCATGACGGGTGTGTTTTCTGGTTGGGGTTCAGGCGGGGGCGAGTGAGAGGAGGCCTGCTCCGTAGGTTTTTGCTCTGCCGATGCCGTTCGTCAGGGCGTGGGTGAGGAGGCCGGTGTCGGTGATGCGGGCGAGGCCGTCGAACTGGGTGAGCGTGAAGTAGGGGGCGGAGCGTGCGAGGCGGGTGCGGGGGAAGGGCCGGGGGAGGCCGGAGATGGTGAGGGGTTCGAGTCCGGCGTCTGTGGCGCGGCGTTGCCACCAGGCGATGGCTTCGTCGCCGGTGAGGTGGGTGATTTTGCCGCGGCGTTTCCCGGTGACGGGGTGGCGGGTTGGGTTGCCTGCGGAGCGGGCGACGGTGGGGGCGGCGGTGATGCGGTAGCGCATGGTGCGCCCGGCGGTGAGGGAGTTCAGCAGGGGGGTGAGGTCGAGGGTGCGGGCTGTGCCGTAGCTGGTGGGCAGGGCTGTGAGGTCGGGGGTGTGGGCCGTCTGAATGAGAAGGGTGGGGTCGGGTCCGGGTTCGGTGCGGAACAGCAGGCCGGCTGTGGCCCGGGGGGTGGGGCCGGTGCGGTCGGGGACCAGGCGCATGAGGGTCTTGTGGAGACTGTCGACGTCGGCGAGATCGGCTCTGGCCGCTGCATGGTGGGGGTCGAGGACGATGCGGGTGAGGCTGGTCATGCGGGCTCTCCGTGCACGTACGTGATGAGGGCGTCGATCGGTCGAGGTCCTGCGTAGAGGTGGGCGGGCAGGTGTTCGGTGGTCATCCACAGGGGGCGTGGCAGGTGGCGTCGGGCGGTGCGGGTGAGGTTGATGGGTTCGCTGGTGCTTTCCCGGTCGGGTGGGGTGGTGGGGTCGGCGCCGGGGGGGTGGGTGTTCCCAGACGAATGTGGTGGTCAGGCGTGTGTCGGTGGGGCCGCCGGGGGGCTGGTTGCGGGTGAGGGGGGTGCGGGTGAGGAGTTCGGTGACGGGGTCGGGGCTGCCCGTGTTGAGGACGAGGGGTTCGTCGGGCAGGCAGACACGGCGGCCGAGGAAGAGTCCGAATCGGGGCCGTTTGAGGGTCTCGGAGATGTGGGTGATGAGGCGGGCGGGTCCTTCAACTGCGACGGTGAAGACTGCGCCGGTGAGGTAGTCGCGGTGGGAGACGAGCGTGGAGGCGGAGGGTTTTCGCCGGGTGCCGTTGCCGGTGAGAAGGCCTTGATCTTTGGGGTAGCCGCCGCCGACGGTGTGGAAGTCGCGGTACAGGGTGCCGGGCTGGTCGACGCGGATGGTGAAGGTCAGGTCGCGGTGGCTCGGGGCGGTGATGTCGCCCGGTGCCTGCAGGTGGGAGTAGGGGTCGAGGGCGTGTTCGCGGGGTCGCCCCTGGGCCGCGGCGAACATACCGATGAGTGAGGAACGGGTGGGGAAGGCGCACGTGTCGCGGTAGTGGAAGACGCCGCGTTCGCCGGAGGACTGCAGCATGCCTGCCAGTCGCAGAACGAGGCCGGTCACGGCCGGCCCGCGGGGGTGAGAGCGGCGGTCGCGGCGGCGGCGCAGGCGGTGGCGAGGTCGTCGAAGGATGCATGGTGGGCGCCGAGGTCCTTGATGGGCTTGGCGGTGGTGCCGGTGTGTCCGTGGGCGACGAGGTGGCGGGTGCCGAGCAGGCGGCTGATGGTGGCGGCGTAGTCGGCGAGCGCCTGGCGGGCGGGGGCGGTGTAGCCGCCCTGGGGGGCGGCTTTGACGGGCTGTTCGAATGCGGCGCCGTAGGAGACGGAGCGGCGGTCGCGGACGGTGTAGTGGACGAGGTCGGGGACGGTGTGCGGTGCGGTGGATGTCTTCTTGCCGCCAGGCATGCTCAGGATGAAGTGCCGGACGAAGAGCTCGACGAGATCGTTGACCGTGGCGGCGGGGGCGCCGGGTCCGAGGTTGTGGTTGAGGTCGGTGATGTTGATGGTCGCGAAACGGTAGAAGACGCTGGTGGTCAAGAACGCGGTCTGAAGATGGGCGCTGCCGGAGTCACCGTTCTGGGGCAGGTCTTCGACCGCGGTGAAGAAGTCGGGTTGCGGGTCGCTTTGGTGCACGGAGAAGGCGGGGGCCATCTGTACGGCTGCTTCGACGTGACCGGCGGGAAGTTCGGCGAACATCCGCCCGAACAGGTTGATGCTCGCGGTGCGGCGGGTCAGGTGCGCGGCGAGTTCCTTGGTGGGCAGGACCGCGTCGATTTACTTCTTGGGGGTGTGGGCGGCGAGTGCTTCTTCGAGTGCGGTGCGGTGCTTTTCGCACAGGGCAACGAGGTCGTCGATGACGTCCGTCGGGAGGTAGAGCATGGCCTGGGTGCGGTAGCCCTCCTTGGCGTTGTGCTGCAGGCCGCCGTTCTTGGCCGAGTGGACGATCTGTGCCGAGGCGAACTCGGCGAGGCCCTCGGGCCACTGGGCTTCCTGCAGTTTCCGGGCGACGAGGGGCGGCACCATGCGGGTGCGGGCGGCGTGCTCGCCGAGTTCCTGTTCGACGCTGAGGCGGATGGGGCGCTTCCATGCCTGGGGCGAGACGAGGGCCCGGGTCGCGTTCCCGAAGGAGATGGTCTTGGGGTCGTTGTCCGCGTCACGGTTGAGGTTCGCGGCGGTGACGGGGTGGAGGATGTGCAGGTCGAGGAAGCGTGCCGGGGTATGCATGGGTGTGCTTCTTTCACTGGGCGGCGGGCATGCCGCTGATACGGCCCGCGGGGTACGGGGTGCCGTGGACTGTGGGAAGGGTCGGGATCGGTCTGTGCGCCGCCGACCGGTCCGGGCGGTCGGGCGGGGCCCGAGGTGCCGGACGGTTTCGGAACGTGAGCTGCCGGGCGGCCTGCCCCCGGGGCGGTGTCCCGACGGGTAGCTGACAGGAAGGGGCCGGTCGGGTCGGGGGGTCAGGAGCGCCGGGGTTCGGGGGTGGCGAGGTAGAAGGCGTCGCGCCAGCGCAGTCCGACCTGGTCACGGTGGTGGGGGCGTTGCACCAGGTCGTGGAGGAGGACACCCCAGTCTGGGGTGATGCCGTCCTTCAGCAGCCGTGTGACGGCGGCGGGCAGGCGGCGGTGCAACTGGTCGTCGCTGAGGCGGGTCAGGACGCTCAGGAGATCCTCGGTGCGCTCCGCTCCGTGGCCGGCTTTGCGTACGGCGGCGGCGAGGGTGGCGCCAAGATTCGGCCGGGCGAACCAGGCCGCCGGATCCGGCGGCGATGGTGCGGGTGCCGGTTCGAGGGGGGCGACGAGAAGGGTGCCGGGATCGTCGCCCGCAGTCATGAGGCCGGTGTCGTTGTCCGGGTCGGGGCGCACGCCAGGGGTATGAGCCTGGGGCCCGGCCGTCGCGATGAGGCTCGCGACGGTGTAGTAGGCGCGGCGCCCGTTGCGGTGCGCGGTGCGCCGGGCCAGGTAGCGGTCCATGGGGGCGCATTCCTCGACCGGGCGGCCCCGTCCTCGGCTGAGGCGGACGCGGACGCCGGGCTCGGCGCACAGGAGGTGGACGTGGGAGATGAACGCGTCGCAGGAGGTGCGGTGTTCGGCTGCGGTGGGCATCAGGCGGCCTTCCGGGGCGCTGAGGGCCGGCGGTAGAGGTCCCTGACGGCATGGGCGACGGCGCGGGCTGCGGAGGTATGGCGGATCCGGGCGGCTTCGGTAACCTCGCGCAGGGCGGCTGCGGCCGCGTCCGCAAACGCGGTGGGTGCACCGGTGCCGGGTTCGTCCAGGAGCCGCCAGAACACCGTTTCGGCCTTCGGCCAGTACCGGGTCAAGGCTTTGCCGGTCCAGAGGGGCTGCTTATTCTTGGCGGGGCTGCCGCCGGTGGCGGCCTTCCAGGCCGCTTTGGTGACGATCGCCAGTTGCTGCGCGGTCTGTTCGGCTTCCTGGCAGCACTCGGCGATGCGCTGGGCTTTGACCGGGTCGTGTTCCTGGGTCCAGTTCAGCAGCGGTGGGGTGAGGGCGGTGTACCACTGCCGGTCGATGACCTTGCCGTCCTGATCGAATCCGTGGACGCGGATCCGCAGGCTGCGCCGCACGGGTTCGGGAAGGTCGTTGAGGGTGTCGAAGATGGCTGGCCGGCGGTGTGTGCCGTGTTCGTCCGGGGCCAGGAGGAGTGTCTCCAGGTCGCGCCACCATGCGCGGGACGCATCAGCGCGGTGGAGGGTGCGGCGCCGGGCGACGTCCTTGCGTTCGGGGATGAAGCGGTAGGCGAGGTAGGGGTCGGTGGTGATCGGCCTGGGCACTTGGGTGGCCCAGGTGATGTAGGCGTCGGTGACGGTGGCACCGCCTTGGCCGGGCACGAGGAGGATCGCGTGCCGGCTCAGTCCGGTCAGTTGCCGGCCGGGCCAGGTCTGCGGAATCAGCTGAGCCTGCGGGTCGGGTGGTGCGGGTTCTTCCCAGGGGCAGGCGTCTGCACCGGGTGCCTGTTCGTCGCCGGTGAAGGCGGGTACGCCGGCGAGGAGCGTTTCGGGCAGGGTGCGGCCCAGGGGGTGGAAAGAGATGCTGGAGCGCAGGGGGCCGCTGCTCTGCTTCCCGATGGTGGCGCCGCCGATGGTGCGGGGGGTGCCTTTGCCCGAACGCCCGTAGTAGTGGTGGATGAGCAGGATCTGCAGAGCCTCGGCGGTGGGCACGGGCTCGGCGGTGTGGTGACTGTGCGGGCTGAACCAGGCCAGGTTGTTTCCACCGGGACGCCCGGGCACGAAGACGTTGATGCCAGTGCTGTGGGGACACTGGGTGCGCAGCGCGGGGTCCTGCAGCCAGGGCCGGGCCGGGTCGAAGACGTCCCAGGCGTGCTGGTCGAAGTAGGCGTGGACGGCGTCCGGGTCGAAGCGGCCCGTGGCCAGGCACCGGCGGCGCAGGGCGTTCCACTGGGAGGCGGTGAGCTCGGGGTCGTCGAGGCCGGTGATGCGGGCGGTGATGGAAGCTGCGATCCGCAGCAGTGCGGAGGCTGCCGGCGGGTGGGGCAGGGCGAGATCGTCGATGCGGTGGGCGTCCAGGAACAGGGTTCGCAGGCCTACTTGGTCGTAGTGGGGGCCGGTGCGGACGTCGATCCAGGGGTTGTCGGCTGCGCTGAATGTGGCGGGCGGGGATATCGAAGACAAGGGGGATGGTTCTTTCGGGACTGGGGAGGGGCGTGCGGAGGTTCGGGGTGCGGCCAAACCGTGGCCGGGGTGGTGGTGTTCTTGGGTGGTTTGTCACTGTGGGGCACAGCGGCGGCCGGGGCCGGCCGGGCGCGTCCGGGTGGTGCGCCGGGGACATCGCCACGCCCTTGTGGGGCGGAATGGTGTGCGATGTGCGACTGGGCGTTCGGCGGTGTGCGGGCACAGCGAATCATGTCGCCGCAGCGCTTCGCGACCGGTGAGAAAGTCCGACTACCGAAAGATGGCGTGATGCTTTCGACCCTGAGTTTTACGCACGGTGATAACTACTGCTTGCGGTGCAGGAGGCCGAGCTCTTCGTCCATGCGGAGCCAGTGATGGCCGAAATGCTGTTCACTCTCACGGGTTGCGGAATCGGTGGGCAGCAGCACGGTGTCGGCGAGAAGTGGGTGCTGCTGCCAGCTTGCAGGCGGCTGATGCCGGGCGGAAGCGCGGGTGACCCAGGCGGCCGGGACAGGCAGTGTGTTTTCCAGGATGCTGCGCAGGTGGCGCGTGCTGAGGTGTTCCTGGTCCGGGAGCGGGAGAAGGCCGGCTGCATCGAGAGTCAGAGTGCCGTCGGGGCTGCGGTAGCAGGGCAGCAGGCGGCGGGGCAGGACACCGGGCCGGGTGGCCGCCTGGGCGGTGGTGAGGTGCTGGCGGTGCAGGTCGGCCAGGGAAGAGACGCGTTTCGCCGGGGGCACCAGGTGGACTGCGCTGAGCTGCTGCTGGCGGCCGGTTCGGGTCTGGTGTGTGGCAGCCATCTGCTGCAGGCGCTTCGTTTCCGCCGCGAATCCGGAGATGACGCCGTGGATTTGTTCGACGAGGGCCTGGACATCGTCGGGTACGACCAGGGGTTCTTGTTCCAGGGCCGGAAGGAGCCGGGCGGTTTCGTGGAGGGATACGGCGGGCTCGACCGTGCCCCATCCGGGCGGCAGGGCGGTCGCGCCGCGGGAGTTGACCGGGTGCAGCACCGTCAGCGTCGGGCTGGTCTCACGGTTCCACCAGGCGGGGCGGCGGTTCTGTCCGGCCCACAGGCAGGTGAAGCGGCCCAGCCTGCCCAGGCGCTGCAACAGGCGTGCCAGAGAAGCGAGATCGCTGACCATCAGGTCGACATCGATGTCCAGGCTCGTATCGAGGAGGCTGGTGGTGACGACGACGAGGCGGGCGGGGCGCGGGCCGTTGGGCCCCAGCCGGCGGCGGAGGTTGCCCAGCGTGCTCTGCCGTTGCCGCCCCCGGACCCGGGCGTGGACGAGGACCAGGTCGTGCGGCGGGCCGGTCCACGTGCGGCGCAGGTACTGGTAGGTGTCCTGTGCGTCGGCGACGGTCGCGCACACCACGGCCGCGCATCCGCCGTGGCGGACCACCGGCTGGAGAACGTCGGCGATCACGGCCAGGCGCTCCCCCTCCTCGACGGTGCGGCCGGCCTGTCCCAGGCACCGGTAGGTGACCTGGCGGGTGCGGATACGTGCGGTCCTGCGCTGGGCGGCCCGTTGCCGGTCCTGGGCCGGTTCGGACATGCGGTGGGCGGTGGCGGTCGCCGCGTCCGCGAACAGCCACCCGGGGTAGCCGGGGACGAACGAAACGCCGTGGAGACCGGTTTGGCCGGCTCCGGACAGGTAGGCCCGCACCAGCTCGGTGGTGGTGGAGACGGGCATCGTCGCCGACAGCAGGACAACCGGGCAGTTCAGAGCTCCCAGCCAGTGCAGCAGGCGCAGCAACTGGAGCTGGCTGAACGGGTCCAGCGCATGAGCTTCGTCGACCACGACGGTCTTGCCCGACAGGGCCAGCATGCGCAGCGCGCTGTAGCGGACGGGGAGGACAGCCATCTGCGCTTGGTCGGTGGTGGAGACGGTGTACTGGGCCAGGAGCGCATTGTCCCATCCGCGCAGCCACCGGTCGGGGCCCGCGGTCCCCGGGCCGGACTCCGCCTCGTCGCCGGCCAGGAGGTCGTCCGGGTCGTCGGTGAACGGGTCGTCGGGTGGTCCGTCCAGGACGGACGTGTCCGCCGGGGACAGGCGCTTGCCGGTGTAGGCCTCGTTGAGGTCGCTGTGGTGGTGCACCAGCGTCACGGGGGCGTACTCGGGCTGGTGGGCGCGCACGTACCGGTCCAGGACGTCATAAGCCTGGTCGGCGGCGGCCGTGGCCGGCAGCAGCCACATCACCCCCTGGGTACCGCAGTGCTCGTTGAAGATCCGCGCCATCTCCAGAGCGGCCACGCTCTTGCCCGCCCCCATGGCATCCGTGACCACCGCGATGCCACTCCCCCGCTCGGCGGCCAGCCGCGGCAACTCCTCCATCACGGAGGCTTGAAGAGCGTTGGGCTTTTCAAGTCCCGGGTGAGCGGTGGTGAACGGGACCCTGTCCAGTGCGAAGCGGGTAAGACCGAGCCGCTCGACTTCCTCCTCGGCCTGCCGGCGGGCGTGACTGTGGTGCTCGGCGGCGCCGAAGGACGGAGTGTGCGCGTTGGGCACCCAGTACCGGCGCTGGCTCGCGACCCGGTCGGCGACCATCGTCAGCCCCGTGATCAGCACCGCCGCCTCGACCGACATCCGCTTGGGGGCCTCATCGACGCCGAACAGGTGCCACAGCAGCCGGGTGTAGCGGCGGCGCAGGTCCTGCCACACGGGTCCGCCCAGGGCGGCCTGGACCCGGCGGACGGATGCCGCCCCGTCCACGTCGAGCTGCAGGAACCGGCCATGGTGCCCGCCCAGACACTGAGCAGCGCGTACAGCAGGGCTGTCGTTGCCGCCGACGGCGAATCCCAGCTCACCCAGCAGACGCAGTCCCGCGTGCATCGACGCGCGTGCATGCGGCACGTGCACCACCGGGCCCGTGTCCGCCAGCAGGTCCTCCCCCAGCCGAATGCGTGCCAAGGGCTCACAGGACTGGAAGTACGGAATCAGCTTCCCGATGTCATGCATGGCTGCCAGGAAAGACACCAGCGAACGCGCCTGCTCCTGCGAAACGCCAAGCCCGATGCCGATGACCTTGCGTTGACTCGGGGTCAAAAACCGGTCCCACAACACCGCGCCCACCGCACCGACATCTATCAAGTGGAACAGCAACGAATACGCCATCATCGCTGCACGATCGAACTTCCCCCACGGACGAAGGTCTACGCCGCCGTGCCGGGCATCCTCAACAACTTCCATACCTACACGCTGCCACCCGTGGGGTCCATGGCAGCCCGATCGCCCAGAAAACGTAACAACCCGCCGTGTGCCCCATAGAGTTCACAATCTCGTCCGCTGATGTGCCATCATTTCTCCATCCGGTCGCGAGTAAATAACACGCAAATCGTGTCAGAATACCCAGTTCAGAGAGGGTAGAGCCCGCGCGAGCGGGGATGACCCGTTCTCGGTCGCTCCGGACGTCCAGGACTCGTGGTAGAGCCCGCGCGAGCGGGGATGACCCGGCGGTAGAGCAGGGCAGGCTCGCCCCTGACATGTAGAGTCCGCGCGAGCGGGAGTGACCCTTCGGCCACGTAGCCCTGTAGGCTCAGACTGCGGTAGAGCCCGCGCGAGCGGGAATGACCCGTCGGCATCCGCACCCCCGACATGGCTGCTGCCATGGAGCCCGCGCGCGAGAGTGACGAGGGGGTAGCGCGAGCGGGAGTGACCCGGCAGAACCCGCCGTGTTCGCGGAGACTCCGATGTAGCGCCCGCGCGAGCGGGAGTGACCCGACCCCGACGACCTCCTCGGTGCCGACGCCCACGTTGAGCCCGCGCGAGCGGGAGTGCTCCGGCCATCGCGTCCAGGGTTCGACTATGGAAGGTGGAGCGCCTGCGCGAGCGGGATAGGCTCGGCCCTCTGGGACGCCCGGCGTTGGAGCCCGCGCGAGCGGGAGTGACCCGCGAAGAAGCAGCGGCAGCAGGGCGGACGTTTCATGGAGCCTGCCGCGAGCGGGAGTGACCCTGGATGCGGAGCTGCAGATCAGCAGACACGTTCGCGGAGCTCGCGCGAGCGCGGGTAACACGCGCGAACTGAACGGGCAGAGGCAGATGCAGGGGTAGAACCCACGCAAGCGGGAGTGACCCATCTGCGGTCCGTGCCCAAGAGTGAGGAGCAGAGCCCGCGCGAGCGGGAGTGACCCGCCCTGCTCGGCACGGGAGAGGCTTATGAGTTCGAAGAGCCTTTGCGAGGGGAGTGACCTGACCGTTCACGTGCACCGTGGTCACCAGCTGTAGCACCCGCGCAAGCGGGAATGACTCGACTTTGCCCCGGTCGACGACGATTGTCTCGGGGAGAGCCCGCACGAGCAGGAATGACTCGGCCAGCGGCTCGTGATCCAGGGGCGTAGCAAAGCCCGCGCGAGCGGGAGTGACGCATCCTTCATGCGCCGCATGGGCCGTAGATCAGTGTAAAGCCTGCGTGAGCGGGAGTGCCCCGGAAAAGGGCCGCACCACCGAACACCTGACGGAGTGGAGCCCGCGCAAGCGGGAGTGACGCGTCGAGCGGGCTCTCACCCGGCGAGGGGTAGACGTAAGGCCCGCGCGAGCGGGATTGACACGCCACCTCGAGCGGATGGAGGGTGTCGACCGCGGTAGGCCCGCGCGAGCGGGAGTGATTCGGACCGCATCACCGGCCATTTCATCCACCCCCGATGAGACTCTCGCGAGCGGGGTGCCTTGTCCTCGGCAACCACCAGACGGCCAGCCATGTAAGGCCCGCTCAAGCGGGAGTGACTCGACGGTGATCGTCTTGGACGACTTCACCACCGAGTAGAGCCAGCGCGGCGGAAGTGACCCCCCTATGGGGAACAGACTGCCCGCTGGCGAGCGAGAGCCCACGCGAGCAGGAGTAACACGGCGATGTACTCCAACTTCATTTCGACGATGGGAGTAGAGCCCGCGTGAGCGGGAGTGACCCGCACGACGTGTTTCTGGCGCGACCGCGAGGGTGGTGGAGCCCGCGCGAGCGGGAGTGATCCGAGGGGTGTGTTGGTGACGTTGATGCCGGCGTAGTAGAGCCCGCCAGAGCGGGAATGCCCGCACGAGCGGAAGTGACGCGGCCCGGTAGCGGACGATGTTCCTCGCTCCGGGTAAAGGCCTGCGCGAGCGGGAGTGACACGGTCGGCGACGAGACCGCATTCCTCCTGTAGAGCCCACACGAACAGGAGTGGCTCCGCCAGCGGCTCGTGGTCCAGGAACGTGGCAGAGTCCGCGCGAGCGGGAGTGACGCGTCCAGCCGCCCGTCACCGTTTACGACGAGCTCGTAGAGCCCGCGTAAGGGGGAATGACTCGGTCGCCGCTCTGTGAAAATCGATCGCTTCCGTACTGTGAAGCCCGCGCGAGCGGGAGTGACCCGTCGTGTGCGCGCTCCTGGCGCCACAGCTCGGGGCAGAGCCGCGCGAGGCGGCATGCCAGTACGGCGTAAAGCCTGCGTGAGCGGGAGTGACACCACCCAATACGCGGTGCGCTGCCCGCAGTGTGAGTGGAGCCTGCGCGAGCGGGAGTGTTCCGGCATCGAAGTCGGCGCGCAGCACCTGAGCGAGGATTAGCGGGAAGATCGCAGGTCAAAGCTACCTTCGTATTGCGATTCCCATTTGAACGAACAGGCAATTCTCATAGGTATGCGTCAGCGATTCTCACCAAGTGCCCGACATAGTTTCCACAATTCCCTTATGACACAAGGGGATTGCGACCCATTGGAGTAGGCGCTGGACTGAGAATCAATCAGGGCAACGATGTGAGAGTCAGCAACTACAGCGACGTGTTCGCTGTCAGGGATGTAGGGCTGTACCTGTCCCGGCAAGGCGCGCTCATCGACTGGAGCGTGCAGGACTTCCTGGATCTTCTGGGATGCCGGCTCACGTTACCTGAGCTACGGGCCGCATGCCAGCACGCATTGACCGAGGGATCCGCTGGCGCGCCCGCCCCCGCGGAAGCGATGCGGCGCCCACTCCCCCGCCCTCGCAGCGCGCCTGCTGTACAGGAGAGCCTCTTCGACTGAGAAATTGTTGGCCGTGAGGCGGGGCAGGAGCACTCAACCACAGCGCACGCCACGTCTCCGGAGCTGCGGCGACCGTCGGCACGCTGCACAGATATGACCTTCGGGCACCACACCTGTTGGCCACGCGCTCAGGTCTGTCGGGCTGCACGGGGGGCTCACGCATCGACGTAGCGCCCGACAGCCGCTTTGTGCCTACCGGGCAGGCAGCCGGCGAGAGTCAAAGACCGTGCCTGCCAGAGGATCGGTCGGCCTTTCGAGCCTGGTGACCTCGCGAAGCATGTGAGTCCTGACTAGTAGGGCTTTGTTAGGTCCTGTGGTGTGGTTCTGGTTTGGGTGCGGGTTGGCCGCATATCGAGCAGGCGCCGGTCCAGGTGGCCAGGAGGGT
>NZ_JBEOVN010000219.1:0-11404 GCF_040295565.1 Streptomyces sp. NPDC002785
TCAGCGGACGTACGTACCCGGTCGAGGTGCGTTACCGCCCCCTCCTGGAGGAAGAGGGCGAGGACTCCGACCGTCCCGAGGGTGACCCGCGCCGTGCCCCCAGTGGGGGTGTTGTCGTTTGACAACGCATGGGGGCTGGGTAAGTCTGCCCTTGCAGGGGTGGCGCACCCTGGCGCGGAGACTTGTGAGCGCACGCTCGAAGGGGGATGAGGTCGAGATGGAGTACGAGTTTCTCTTTGTCGTGGACGGCGTCGGCGTGGACGACGACCCGGCAGTCGGCGTCATCTTCGACGAGTTCGACGGGCTGCTCACCCGCCACAGGGATAAACACCTGCTCGATCTGGCCGAGTCCGGTGACGGCGCCATCGACGCTGCTCATCGCCTGGTGGTCCGACTCCGGAAGGCGCTTCCGCAGCTGAGGCTGCTGCGGCTGGACCCGGATCTGGTCGGGGTGTCCGACATCGCGGAGCGAACGGGCCGCAGCAGGCAGAACGTTCTGCAATGGGTGAGCGGCGAGCGACGCGCGGACGCTGGAGCGTTCCCCGACCCGGAGGGCACGGCCGGGCGCTCACTGATCTGGCGCTGGGCCGAGGTCAACGCCTGGCTGGCGCGCATCGGCGAACAGGCCGGGGATGGGGGCGCGACCCGGGAAGACGCGCTGTACATCGACTTCATGCTGCCCCGCTGGCAGCAGACACTGGCCGAGGGCCTGCCGATCGTACGCTTCGTGCACAGCCAGGAGGATGAACGCTCGCAGGACCGTGCCGGCGTGGCTCAGCTACTTGAAGGCACCCTCTCCGCACCCGGGCTGCTCGACATGATTTCCGCCTTCCCCCGGGCCGAACGCCAGCGACTGACCGTGGTCTGCGCCGTGCTACCGGACCGGTTGAGCGCTGTGGCCGAGCGGATCCGCGCAGGCGAGACCGGGGTGGTGCTCGCCTTCCAGGGTGAGAAGAACGAACTGCACCTCATGTCCGTCGCTGCCCGAGACGTCCCAGGGGCGCGCCCCGTATCGGAACTGGGCCTGGGCGACGACGCGACCGTCGGTGATCTGCTCCTGGTCGTCGCGAACGGTGCCGTACAGCCGACCACCCCCCTCGCCCTCGTCGGCTGAACGCCGAAGCACCCCCCTGCGGACCCAAGGAAAGCAAGCCGGCTCGCCGTACTGCGTACGGCTCGGACTCGACGACGGCCACCTCGTATACGCCGGCGGCCGGCCGGGCGTCGTGCGTGTACCGGTGCCGGACCGGGAGATCAGGCTGCACCGGCACATCCTGGACCTGAGCCTGCCGCATGCGGAACTGAGAGCCCGCATCGACCAGCTCGCGGAAACACTCGCGCGGTCGCTGCCGTAGGAAGAGAACCCGATGAGCACCATCTGCGTCCGAGAGTTCCGATGCAACCCGTGTGCCATCTTCGCCCGTGTGGAGAACGGGTAGGCGGTTCAGATCAACCGGCATGGCGACGTCATACCGTACTGCTGTCCGGTTCTGGGTGGTCTCCCAGTATGTGGACCCGGTGGCCCAAGGCCACGACGATCTCGGACCTCGATACCTTCCCGCGATACGACCTCCCCGCAGACGCCCCCGACCCGCTGGAGCTTCTCCTGGCCGCCCCGTGAAAAGGGCAACCGTTGATCTCGTTCCGCGCACGCGCCCGGGATGACGCAATGAGGCCGAGGCGGTCATAACTGTAGGAATCCCACAGCGCCTCGCGAGCGCCACTGTCAGGGGCCGATTCCTCGATCCGCGCACGGTACCGATAGGTTTTCGAGGTACCAGACTGCTATCGAAAGGGTGATCCGTTGAGCCGCTCGGTTCTCGTCACCGGAGGAAACCGGGGCATCGGCCTCGCCATCGCCCGCACTTTCGCCGAAAACGGCGACAAGGTCGCGATCACGTACCGCTCGGGCGAGCCGCCCCAGGTCCTCACCGAAGCGGGGGTCCTGGCCGTCCGGTGCGACATCACCGACACCGAACAGGTGGAGCAGGCCTACAAGGAGATCGAGGACAAGCATGGTTCCGTAGAGGTACTGGTCGCCAACGCCGGTATCACCAAGGACCAGTTGCTGATGCGGATGTCCGAGGAGGACTTCACGTCCGTACTCGACACCAACCTCACCGGCACCTTCCGGGTCGTCAAGCGTGCCAACCGCGGCATGCTGCGCGCCAAGAAGGGCCGCGTCGTCCTCATCTCCTCCGTCGTCGGGCTCCTCGGCTCGTCCGGGCAGGCGAACTACGCCGCGTCCAAGGCGGGCCTGGTCGGCTTCGCCCGGTCGCTGGCCCGTGAACTCGGCTCGCGGAACATCACTTTCAACGTCGTCGCACCCGGCTTCGTCGACACCGACATGACCCAGGTGCTCACCGAGGAGCAGCGCAAGGACATCGTGTCCCAGGTGCCGCTCGGCCGCTACGCGCAGCCCGAGGAGATCGCCACCGCAGTGCGCTTCCTCGCCTCCGACGACGCGTCGTACATCACTGGAGCCGTCATTCCCGTTGACGGCGGATTGGGCATGGGTCACTGATCACCATGAGCGGAATTCTCGACGGCAAGCGCATCCTCATCACCGGTGTGCTGATGGAGTCGTCCATCGCCTTCCACACCGCGAAGGTGGCCCAGGAGCAGGGTGCCGAAGTCATCCTGACCGCCTTCCCCCGGCCCACGCTGACGGAGCGCATCGCCAAGAAGCTGCCGAAGCCGGCCAAGGTCATCGAGCTGGATGTGACCAACACCGAGCACCTGGACCGCCTCGCCGGGCTGGTCCGTGACGAGCTCGGTTCGCTCGACGGCGTCGTGCACTCCATCGGCTTCGCGCCCCAGGACGCGCTCGGCGGCAACTTCCTGAACACTCCGTTCGAGTCCGTCTCCACCGCGATGCACGTCTCGGCGTTCTCGCTGAAGTCGCTCGCCATGGCCTGCAAGCCGCTGATGAGCGAGGGCGGCTCCATCGTCGGTCTCACCTTCGACGCGCAGTACGCCTGGCCGCAGTACGACTGGATGGGCCCGGCCAAGGCCGCGCTGGAGGCCACCTCCCGCTACCTCGCCCGCGACCTGGGCAAGGACGACATCCGCTGCAACCTGATCTCCGCCGGGCCGATCGGCTCCATGGCCGCGAAGTCCATCCCGGGCTTCTCCGAGCTCGCGGACGTGTGGAACGCCCGTTCCCCGCTGTCCTGGAGCATGGCCGACCCGGAGCCGGCCGGCCGCGGTGTCGTCGCCCTGCTCTCGGACTTCTTCCCGAAGACCACGGGCGAGATCATCCACGTCGACGGTGGCGTGCACATGATGGGCGCCTGATCCCGTACGACAGGCTGTGACACGGCCGCGTACCGCCTCTGAACAGGCGGTACGCGGCCGTCGTGCGTCTGCGCCCGGCCCTGACCCGCTCAAGTCGAAAAGATGGTCGATCCACCGCAGACTGTGGTGGATGAACCGGACTTTTGGTCAGGCTGCGGGGAGGAGGTCGCTGTGCGCTCCACACATTGCCGAACCTGGGCGCTGCTGGCGGCCTCCGCAGCCGTTGCCGCACTTCTCGCCCCTGTAGGCATATCCATGGCGGGGCGGGCAGGAGCCGGGGCGTCCGCGCCCGTCGCTCCGAGCCCCGACCCCGCCGGATCCGAATGCCGTACGTCGGTCCGGGGCTCCCGGGTCGTCGCCTACTGCCACAACCCGTACCCCTCCACCGACCGCGTGCAGCTGCACACCGAATGCCGCCGCTGGTGGGACATAGACGCGGACGCCACCCCGGTCGACGTGGGACCGGGCCGGACCGTGCGGCTCGACGACCGCTGCTGGAAGGAAGTCGGCTCCGTCTGGATCACCCACCGGGTGCAGGACACGCTCCAGCGCCGTCCGGCCTAGCCCCGGTCCACCAGACAGCTCAGCGCATGACTCGCGGCCTCGGCCGCCGCCGTCTCCGCGTCCCCTGCCCGGATCGCCTCGACCAGCCGGCCGTGGTCCATGTGATTCTCCGGTCGCAGTTCATGGCCGACATCGACCCTGAGATAGTCGCGCAGCAGATCGCCCAGGTCGGCGTAGAGACCGGTCAGTACGTCATTGTGCGAGGCCGCGACCACGGCCAGGTGCAGCGTCGCGTCCGCCGCGACGAACGCCTCGGCGTCACCTGCGGCCCAGGTCTCCTCCCGGCGCGCCATGAGTGCGTCCAGCTGCTTCAGATCCCGCTCGGTGCGCCGGGCAGCGGCCAGCCGCGCCGCCGACGATTCCAGGGTGGAGCGCAGCTCGGCGACATGGCGCGGATCGGCGGTGGCGAAGCGGTGGTGCATCACCCCGGCCAGTTCGCTGGTGGCGACGACATAGGTGCCCGAGCCCTGGCGGATGTCGAGCAGGCCGTTGTGCGCGAGCGCGCGCACGGCCTCGCGGACGGTGTTACGGGCCACCCCCAGCTGCTCCACCAGCTCGGGCTCGGTGGGAATCCGTGAACCCACGGGCCACTCGCCCGAGGTGATCTGATTCCTCAGCTGGGCGATCACCTGGTCGGCGAGTGCCGAACGCCGCGGAGACGTCAGTGCCATGGTGCTCCTTGCTCGGTTGCAGGGGGATGAGGGTTGCTCTGTTTGCAGCGAATGGTCTCAGAGGGGCTCTCGAAAGATTGGACAATCAATCATCCCATGATTCTATGATGAGCCTCATGCACGACGACGAGACCCAGTCCCAGACCCGGACCCTGAGCCCCGCCACCACGGCGGACGCCTTCACGAAAACCCCGGCCACGAAAACCCCGGCCACGCAAGCCTCACAGGCCCCGCAGGCGGCGCAGGCCGCCGCCGGGCCTTCCCCATGGCTGCTCCGGCTGGTCACCATCGGGCTCGTCCTCGCCGCACTCAACCTCCGCCCCGCCATCACCAGCCTCGGCGCCCTCCTCAAAGAGGTACAGGACGGGCTGCACATGAGCGGCAGCGTCGCCGGTGTCCTCACCTCCGTACCGCCGCTCTGCTTCGCGGTCTTCGGCATCATGGCGCCCCGCCTCGCCCGCCGCTTCGGCCCGGGCGCGGTCGTCTGCGCCGGCATGATCGCCATCACGGCCGGTCTGGCGATCCGGCCCCTCGTCGGCGGCACGGCCGGCTTCCTCGCCGCCAGCGCCCTCGCCCTCATGGGCATCGCCGTCAGCAACGTCCTGATGCCGGTGATCGTCAAGCGCTGGTTCCCGGACCGCGTCGGCTCCATGACCGGGCTCTACTCGATGGCCCTGGCCCTCGGCACCTCGCTCGCCGCCGCCGTGACCGTGCCCATGGCCAATGCGCTGGGCGGCAGCTGGAAGGCGGGCCTCGGCATCTGGGCCGTGCTCGCCGCCGCCGCGATCCTGCCCTGGATCCCGCTGGTACGGGACCGGCGCGGCACCTCCGGGCAGCCCGCCGCGCACCATCAGGACTCCCCGACTCTCAGGATCACCCGCAGCCGTACCGCGTGGAGTCTCGCCTGCTTCTTCGGCCTCCAGTCCACCGCCGCGTACATCACCATGGGATGGATGCCGCAGATCTTCCGCGACGCGGGGGTCTCGGCCGGTACGGCGGGCGTTCTGCTCGCCGTGACCATGGCGATGGGCGTGCCGCTCGCCTTCGTCATCCCTAGGGTTGCCACCCGGATGAGGACTCAGGGCCCGATAGTCGTCCTCCTCGGCAGCTGCGGCCTCATCGGATACGCGGGCCTCTACCTCGCACCGGCCGGCGGGGCCTGGGCCTGGGCGCTGCTCCTCGGCATCTCGAACTGCGCCTTCCCTCTCGCCCTGACCATGATTGGCATGCGGTCCCGCAGCGGCGCCGGAGTGGTCCGGCTGTCCGCGTTCGCACAGTCCACCGGCTATCTGATCTCGATCCCCGGCCCGCTGCTCGTCGGCGTGCTCCACCAGCACAGCGGTGGCTGGGGGCTGCCGATCGCACTGATGGCGGGCCTCATGGTGCCGCAGATGGTGGCCGGAATCCTGGCCGGGCGGGACCGGACGATCGAGGACGAATGCTGAGATGCGAGACTGAGCCCATGTCTCCTGTGCTCGACCCGAATCCCCAGAACGGTCAGAAGAAGCTCCTCCTCGTGCTCGGGGTGATGCTGCTGGTCACCGTGGTCATCGCGGTGATCGCCTCGATCGCATCGCCCTGAGCCGCGCGGTCCCCGACGCCCGGTGGTGGGGCTGGCACCACCATCCCCTAGGGGGCCAGGGTCAGGGTCAAGTGGGTGGGTCACCGGATGGGACCGGCACCCCCGCATCCGTAGATTCTGGGTATCAGAACCGATGACCACGGAGGCGGACATGTCGGCCCGTACGCACACCCGGCCCACCCACCCGGCCACGGGCAGCATCGAGGTCCGGCTGCCGTGGTGGGCCGTCGCGCTGCCCGCGATCACCTTCGCCGCGCTCCTGCTGTTGATCGCGGGATCCGGCGAGGCACACGCGGCGACGACCGACCCAGCGGTCGGCCGGTTGCTTGAGCGAATCGTGGCCCTGATGACCCGCTGACGGCGCTCACGTGCACCGCAGGAGCCCTTCAACACCCTGCGCCGGGCGGCACATTTCGTGCGAAGCTGAGGTGTATGAGCGTCGATACACCTCGCAGGATCGTCCTTCTCAGGCATGCAAAGGCGGAATGGTCGCAGGATTCCGACCATGAGCGGCCGCTCGCGGAGCGCGGCCGCAAGGATGCCCCCGTCGCAGGCCGCAAACTCGTCGACTCCGGGATCGTCCTCGACCTGGCCCTCTGCTCGACCGCCGTCAGGACGCGCGAGACATGGAAGCTGGCGGTGCACGAGATGCCGCACCGTCCCAGGACCGTGTACGAGGAGCGACTGTACGAGGCGTCTCCCGGCCAACTGATCGCCCTGATCAACGAGACCCCCGACGATGTGCACGACCTTCTGGTGATCGGCCACAACCCCGGTATGCACGCCGTCGCCGACGCCCTCTCGGAATCGGCCGAGGGTGACGCTCTGGCCCGGATGAACCGCGGCGGCTTCCCGACCGCCGCCTTCGCCGTCGTCGAGTTCTCCGGCTCCTGGAAGGGCGTGGAGCACGGAGTGGGCAAGCTGATCGAGTACTGGACGCCCAACGACTGATCCCGCTGTCGTACGGGCAGGGCCCCGGTGCAAAAGCCACCAGGGCCCTGCCCGTACGCGGGTACGCGTCAGTCGACGAGACCGTCGGCGGCCTCGACTTCCTCGCGGGTGATACCGAGCAGATACAGCACGGTGTCGAGGAACGGTACGTTCACCGCGGTGTGTGCGGCCTTGCGGACCACCGGCTTGGCGTTGAAGGCCACCCCGAGCCCGGCGGTGTTCAGCATGTCGAGGTCGTTCGCACCGTCACCGATCGCGACGGTCTGCGCCAGCGGCACACCGGCCTGTGCGGCGAAACTGCGCAGCAGCCGGGCTTTGCCGGCCCGGTCGACGATGTCGCCGACGACCCGTCCAGTGAGCTTTCCGTCGACCACTTCCAAGGTGTTGGCAGAGGCGAAGTCGAGCCCGAGCCGCTCCTTCAGATCGTCGGTCACCTGCGTGAACCCGCCCGAAACCACACCCACTTGGTAACCGAGCCGCTTCAGCGTACGGATCAGGGTGCGGGCGCCCGGCGTCAGCCGTACCTCGGCGCGCACTTTGTCCACCACCGACACATCGAGCCCCGCCAGCAGCGCCACCCGTGCGTGCAGCGACTGCTCGAAGTCGAGCTCGCCGCGCATCGCCTGCTCGGTCACCTCGGCGACCTTGTCCTCGCAGCCGGCATGGGCGGCGAAGAGCTCGATGACCTCGTCCTGGATGAGCGTCGAGTCGACGTCCATGACGACCAGCCGCTGCGCCCGGCGGCTCAGCCCGGCCGACACGACCGCCACATCGACACCGATCCCGGCGGACTCCGTCGCCAGCGCCGTCCGTAGCTCCTCGGTCCCGGTGCCGGACACCGCGAACTCGACTGCCGTGACCGGGTACTTCGCGAGCCGGAAGATCCGGTCGATGTTCCCGCCGGTCGAGGTGATCGTGGCCGCTATGGCGGCGGTCGACTCCGCGGTCAACGGGTGCCCGAGCACCGTCACATGGGAACGTCCGTAGCCACGTGGGCGGTTGTCACCCGTACCGGAGATGATCTCGGCCTGCAGCTTCAGCGAATCGGCCCAGCTGTGCACGGTCGCCCGCAGGTCGCCCTCGGTGGTGCCGCCCGCGGTCGGGGCGGTGACCAGCGCGCACAGGACGATGCGGCCACGGGTCACGACCTGCTCGATGTCGACGACGTCGACCGAGTAGGCGGCGAGGGTGTCGAAGAGCCCGGCAGTGATCCCGGGGCGGTCCTTCCCGAAGATCTTCACGAGAAGGGTGGGTGCGTCCGTGCCCTGACGGGACTCAGGGGGCTCAGGAGACGGGGAAGACTGAGGTGGCTGAGATGCGCTCATGGTGCTCCCACCGTATCGGTCCGCCTCATCGCACCGGAGGCCCGTCCCGAGGACCGGACAGCGAGTCGTTCCCGTACCCCCGCCCGGAGCAAAGGCGGGGCGACGGACGGCACGCACTCGGGCACGCTCGGCGACCGGGGGCGGATCCGGACGGACCGAGATACCCCGCGGCGGCATGTCCACTCATGGTCGGCACGCACTCGTACGCGCTCATGGACCTGCCACTCCGCGAGCCCGTTCCTGCTGACTCGACGGCACAACGGCGCAGGTCCCGGCAGGGTCTTCACCCCGCCCGACTTTCGTATCGGGGACTGCTCCTGGAATAGTTCCCCACGATGTTCAGCATCCCTAGACTCCCTGTGATGGGGGTAACTCGGGGGACAACTAGTGGGGCGCGGAGTGCCGGAACTCGTACTGGAATTGAATGGCAGGACCTGGACGCTCGATCCGTCCAGGTCGTACACCCTTGGGCGCGATCCGCAGGGCGACCTGACGCTCGACGACGCCAGGGTGTCGTGGCGGCATGCCACGATCAGCTGGGGGGGCCACAGTTGGTTCATCGAGGACCACGGCAGCACCAACGGCACCTATGTGCAGGGGCGGCGGATCCAGCAGCTGGAAATCGGGCCCGGCTCCGCCGTACACCTGGGCAATGCCACTGACGGACCGCGGCTGAGCATCGGCGCCGCAGCAGGTGCCGATGTGTACAGCGGGCAGGGCGTCGGTGCGCAGCAGGCCCCTGTCCAGCAGCCCCAGCAGGGTGGCGCCGGCTGGCCCGGCGGACAGGCACCCGTTCCGCAACAGCCGCAGCAGGGCCGGCAGAAGGCCTCTCAGGTCCAGCCGCAACAGCAGCCCGCGCAGCCCCAACAGCCCCAGGTCCCGCACCAGCAGGGCATGGCGCAGACACCCGGCGCAGGCGGACCCGGCGGTGTCGCGGGGGCACCGCCGGCGTACGGCGACCGCAGCCCGACCACGTTCCACCAGCTGGCCCTCGGCCGCGTCATGCGCATCGGTCGTGCGCTCGAGAACGAACTGGTCGTCTCCGACCTCCAGGTCTCGCGCCACCACGCCGAGTTCCACGCGACGCCCGACGGCCGCTTCGAGATCCGTGACCTCGGATCCCACAACGGCACCTACGTCAACGGGCAGCCGCTCTCCAAGTCCGGCTCCGCGCTCATCGGCCCGAACGACATCGTTGGCGTCGGTCACTCGACCTTCCGCCTGGTCGGCGACCGGCTCGAGGAGTTCGTCGACACCGGTGAGGTCTCCTTCTCCGCCCGCCACCTCACGGTGACGGTCGACGGCGGGAAGCAGATCCTCAAGGACGTCTCCTTCGGCGTCCCGGAGAAGTCGCTCGTCGCGGTCATCGGCCCGTCCGGCTCCGGCAAGTCCACCCTGCTCAAGGCGCTCACCGGCTACCGGCCCGCCAACCAGGGCGATGTCCTCTACGACAACCGGAACCTGTACAAGCAGTTCGCCGAGCTGCGCCAGCGCATCGGTCTGGTCCCGCAGGACGACATCCTGCACAAGGAACTCACGGTCACCAAGGCCCTCAAGTACGCGGCCAAGCTCCGCTTCCCCGCGGACACCACCGAGGCCGAGCGTCAGGCCCGGATCCTCGAAGTCCTTGCCGAGCTCAAGCTCGACATCCACAAGGACAAGAAGGTCACCTCGCTCTCCGGCGGCCAGCGCAAGCGCGTCTCCGTGGCCCTGGAGCTGCTCACCAAGCCGTCGCTGATCTTCCTGGACGAGCCGACCTCCGGCCTCGACCCGGGCATGGACCGCGATGTCATGCAGCTGCTGCGCGGTCTGGCCGACGACGGCCGTACGGTCCTCGTCGTCACGCACTCCGTTGCCGAGCTGGCGATCTGCGACAAGCTGCTCGTCATGGCGCCGGGCGGTTCCGTCGCCTACTTCGGTCCTCCGGAGGAAGCGCTCAACTTCTTCGGCTACACCACCTGGGCCGACGTCTTCTCCGCGTTCGAGAACTACCGCGACTACGACTGGGCGGGCCGCTGGCGCGGATCGCAGCACTACCAGATGTACGCCGCGGACATCGACGCCGTTGCCGTGCAGTCCGTGCACATGCCGCACCCGCAGCAGATACGCCCGCCGAAGCCGCAGAGCTGGACGACGCAGCTGTGGACCTTGATGCGCCGCTACGTCTCGGTGATCGCGTCCGACAAGGGCTTCATGGGCCTGATGGTGATCCTGCCCGCCGTGCTCGGCGTGGTGAGCGTGGTCATTCCGGCGGACTTCGGTCTGGCGCCGCCCACGCCGCCGTCCCAGTTCAACGGAAAGGCCGGGACGATCATGCTGATCCTCGCGGTCGGCATGTGCTTCTCCGGCGCGGCCAACTCCGTACGCGAGCTGATCAAGGAACGGGTCATCTACGAACGGGAACGGGCCACCGGTCTGTCCCGTTCCGCCTATCTGATGTCCAAGGTGATCGTTCTCGGCGTGATCACGGCCCTTCAGGGGGTCATCATCTGCGGCATCGGCTTCGCCACCCGCGACCTGCCGGAAAAGGGCCTGATCATGCCCCCGGCCGTCGAGATTTGCGTCTCCATCATCGCCCTCGGCTTCACCTCGATGATGTTCGGTCTGGTGATCTCCTCGCTGGTGAAGACGTCCGAGAAGACCATGCCGCTGCTGGTCATGTTCGCGATCATCCAGGTCGTCTTCACCGGTGTGCTCTTCCAGGTGTACGGGTCGCCCGGCCTGGAGCAGTTCGCCTGGCTGATGCCGTCCCGTTGGGCGTTGGCCGCAGCCGGCACCACTTTGGACCTCGCCCACCTCATGCCGCCGTGGGACCCGAAGAACCCGACCGACCTCGACCCGCTGTGGGAGCACTCGGCCGGTCAGTGGGGGATCAACCTCACGGTGCTGCTGGCGCTCGGCGTCATCTGCGGATTCGCGGTCGCACGACTGCTGCGCCGCCACGAGCCGGAGGTCATGCGCAAGTAGACGCGGGCACCGGCACGCATACGCCGAAGGGCGGCACCCCGCACGGG
>NZ_JBEOVN010000220.1:0-11378 GCF_040295565.1 Streptomyces sp. NPDC002785
AGCTGCAAGGCGGAGGATTGAGGCAACGCGGAGCGTTGGTGATTGACGACAACGCGGCAGATGCGCGTGCCCAGCCCCGCGACGCCGCCCCCCATTTGCCGGTCGGTCTAAGACGGACCTGCACATGGAGGGGCGGGCGTCGCACCCCCCATGTGCCGGTCGGTCCAAGTCCACGGTCCCGGTAGCGTTCCGGGTATGAGACTCGGAGTCCTCGACGTGGGTTCGAACACAGTGCATCTGCTGGTGGTGGACGCGCACCCCGGTGCCCGCCCGCTGCCCGCGCACTCGCACAAGGCGGAGCTGCGCCTGGCCGAGCTTCTCGACGACGACGGGGCGATCGGCCCCGACGGTGTGGACCGCCTCGTGGCGACGGTCACCGACGCGCTCCAGGCCGCCGAGGACAAGGGATGCGAGGACGTTCTGCCGTTCGCCACGTCCGCGGTACGGGAGGCGAGCAACGCCGACCAGGTGCTGGCCCGGGTGCGGGACGAGACGGGCATCGACCTCGGCGTCCTCAGCGGTGCGGAGGAGGCCCGGCTCACCTTCCTCGCCGCGCGCCGCTGGTTCGGCTGGTCGGCGGGGCGGCTGCTGGTCCTGGACATCGGGGGCGGCTCGCTGGAGATCGCGTACGGCATGGACGAGGAGCCGGACGCTGCGGTGTCGCTGCCGCTCGGGGCCGGCCGGCTCACCGCCGAGTGGCTGCCGGGCGATCCGCCGGACCCGGCGGACGTGAAGGCGCTGCGCCGCCATGTACGGGCCAGGATCGCCCGGAGCGTCGGGGGATTCACCCGCCTCGGGCGTCCGGATCATGTCGTCGGCACCTCCAAGACCTTCAAGCAGCTCGCCAGGATCGCGGGTGCCGCACGCTCCGCCGACGGCCTGTACGTGCAGCGCACCCTCACCCGCAAGGCGCTGGAGGAGTGGGTGCCGAAGCTGGCCGCGATGACGGTCGAGCGGCGCGGCACCCTGCCCGGGGTCTCCGAGGGCCGGGCCGCGCAGTTGCTGGCCGGGGCGCTGGTCGCGGAGGGGGCCATGGACCTGTTCGGGGTCGAGGAGCTGGAGATCTGCCCCTGGGCGCTGCGCGAGGGCGTCATCCTGCGCCGTCTGGACCACATGCCGACGGAGCCGACGGGGTAGGCCGCGCCGCGCCGAGCACCGCCAAGGCGGCCGGAAGCCCGCCATGGCCCACCTCACTTTCCGCCCGGGTCCTTCGGCGCCGCGTCACACTGCCCGTACGCTGTCCCAGTGGCAGAACCAGTGGTGCGCATCCCGGATGCGAAGGTCGCCCTGTCGACGGCTTCCGTCTACCCGGAGTCGACGTCGACGGCCTTCGAGATCGCCGCGCGTCTTGGTTACGACGGTGTCGAGGTCATGGTGTGGACCGATCCCGTCAGCCAGGACATCGAGGCGCTGCGGCGGCTCTCGGACTATCACCGGGTGCCGATCTTGGCGGTCCACGCGCCCTGTCTGCTGATCACGCAGCGCGTCTGGTCCACCGATCCGTGGGTGAAGCTCCAGCGGGCCCGTGCCGCCGCGGAGAAGCTCGGGGCGACGACCGTCGTCGTCCACCCGCCGTTCCGTTGGCAGCGCAACTACGCGCGCGACTTCGTCACCGGGATCTGGCGCATGGCGGACGAGACCGATGTGCGGTTCGCCGTCGAGAACATGTACCCCTGGCGCTACCGGGACCGCGAGATGCTTGCGTACGCCCCCGACTGGGACGTCACCAACGACGACTACCGCCACTTCACCGTGGACCTCTCGCACGCCGCGACGGCCCGCACGGACGGCATGGCGATGGTCGACCGGATGGGCGACCGGCTCGCCCACATCCATCTCGCCGACGGCAAGGGCTCCAACAAGGACGAGCACCTGGTGCCCGGCCGTGGCGACCAGCCCTGCGCCGAACTCCTGGAGCACCTGGCCCGTACCGGCTTCGACGGCCATGTCGTCATCGAGGTCAATACCCGCCGCGCCATGTCCACCGCCGAACGCGAGGCCGACCTGGCGGAGGCGCTGGCCTTCACCCGGCTCCACCTGGCGTCGTCCTCGGCCGAGGCGCCGCGCCCATGACCGGCGGCCACATCGATCCCGCTGATCCCACCGGTCCCGCCCCCAAGCGGCGCGGCCGCCCCTCCCGTACGGCCGAGACCACCGGCCCCGACGCCCGCACCCGCATCCTGGAGGCGGCCCGCGCCGAATTCGCGGAGCGCGGCTACGACAAGACGTCGATCCGGGGCATCGCCAAGGCGGCAGGCGTCGACTCCGCCCTCGTCCACCACTACTTCGGTACGAAGGACGAGGTCTTCGCGGCCGCCATCGAGCTCTCCTTCGAACCGGCCCTGGTGATCCCTGCCATCCTCGGCAGTGGCACGGACGGCCTGGGGGAGCGGCTGGCCCGCTACTTCATCGCCGTGTGGGAGAACCCGGCGTCCAGGGCACCCCTGCTGGCGATCATGCGGTCCGCACTGACGCACGAGGCAGCGGCGAAGGTCCTCCGTGGCTTCGTCCTGCGCCGCCTCCTGGAACGCGTCGCGGAGGCACTGGACGTACCGGATGCGACGTTCCGCGCGGAACTGGCTGCCTCGCACATGCTCGGGATCGCGATGCTGCGCTACGTCATCCAGGCGGAACCACTGGCTTCGGCGCCCCCGGAGAAGATCATCGAGATGGTGGCACCGACGCTGCAGCGCTACTTGACGGAAGCGGAGTAACCAATTCCGGCCCCGGGCGCCACGCCCGGCCTCGTCGGCCACCCCCAGCCCCTCAAGCGGGGTCCGGGGCAGAGCCCCGGTTTCGGGCTGTTCCGTGGGGGAAGGCCCCGCGCACTGGCCCCACCCTCACTCCCACCACCCCACGCGCACTGCCCAGTCACCGAGCATTCCATCCCGCATACCGGACACCGTGTCCAGATCTTGGAGCTGGAGGCGTAGGCTCGGAAACAGTCTTTTCTGTCGAAGGAGCGAGAGACGATGCCCCAGCTGAGGTCCCGCACTGTCACCCATGGCCGCAACATGGCGGGTGCCCGCGCCCTTATGCGGGCCTCGGGCGTAGCGAGCGAGGACATCGGCAAGCCGATCATCGCGGTCGCCAACTCCTTCACCGAGTTCGTTCCCGGCCACACCCACCTGGCCCCGGTCGGCCGGATCGTCTCCGACGCCATCAAGGCCGCAGGCGCCGTGCCGCGCGAGTTCAACACCATCGCCGTCGACGACGGCATCGCGATGGGCCACGCCGGGATGCTGTACAGCCTCCCCTCCCGCGACCTGATCGCGGACTCCGTCGAGTACATGGTCGAGGCACACTGCGCGGACGCGCTGATCTGCATCTCCAACTGCGACAAGATCACGCCCGGCATGCTGATGGCGGCGATGCGCCTCAACATCCCGACGGTCTTCGTCTCCGGCGGCCCGATGGAGGCCGGCAAGGCCACCCTCGTCGACGGTACGGTCCGCAAGCTCGACCTGATCAACGCGATCACCGACGCGGTCAACGAGAACGTCTCGGACGAGGACATTCTCCGTATCGAGGAGAACGCCTGTCCCACCTGCGGCAGCTGTTCCGGCATGTTCACCGCCAACTCGATGAACTGCCTGACCGAGGTCCTCGGCCTCTCCCTCCCGGGCAACGGCTCGGTCCTCGCCACGCACACCGCCCGCAAGGCGCTGTACGAGGAGGCCGGCCGTACGGTCGTCGAGATCACCAAGCGCTATTACGAGCAGGACGACGCGACGGTCCTGCCGCGCTCCATCGGCACCCGCGCCGCGTTCGACAACGCCATGGCGCTGGACATCGCCATGGGTGGCTCCACCAACACGATCCTGCACCTGCTCGCCGCCGCTCAGGAGGCCGAGCTGGCCTACGACCTCGACGACATCAACGAGGTCTCGCGCCGCGTCCCGTGCCTGTCGAAGGTCGCGCCCAACGTGGCCCCCGGCGGCACGTACTACATGGAGGACGTGCACCGGGCCGGCGGCATCCCCGCCATCCTCGGCGAGCTGCACCGCGGCGGCCTGCTCAACGAGGACGTGCACTCGGTCCACTCCGACTCCCTCGCCGAGTGGCTGAAGAACTGGGACATCCGCGGCGGTTCCCCGTCCCCCGAGGCCGTCGAGCTGTGGCACGCGGCCCCCGGATGCGTCCGTTCCGCGACCGCCTTCTCCCAGTCCGAACGCTGGGAGACCCTTGACCTGGACGCGGCCGGCGGCTGCATCCGCGACCTGGCGCACGCGTACTCCAAGGACGGCGGCCTCGCGGTCCTCAAGGGGAACCTCGCCGTGGACGGCTGCGTCGTGAAGACGGCGGGAGTCGACGAGTCGATCTGGACCTTCGAGGGCCCGGCGGTCGTCTGCGAGTCGCAGGAGGAGGCCGTCGACAAGATCCTCCGCAAGGAGATCAAGGAGGGCGACGTCGTCGTCATCCGTTACGAGGGCCCGCGCGGCGGCCCAGGCATGCAGGAGATGCTCTACCCCACGTCCTTCCTCAAGGGCCGGGGCCTCGGCAAGAGCTGCGCCCTGGTGACCGACGGCCGCTTCTCCGGCGGTACGTCGGGCCTGTCCATCGGCCACGCATCGCCGGAGGCCGCATCGGGCGGCGCGATCGCGCTGGTCGAGGACGGCGACCGGATCAGGATCGACATCCCCAACCGCTCGATCGAGCTCCTCGTCCCCGAGGCCGAGCTGACCACCCGCCGCGAGGCGCTGAACGGCGTGTACGCGCCGAAGGACCGCGACCGCAAGGTCAGCGCGGCGCTGCGTGCGTACGCGGCGATGGCGACGAGCGCGGACCGGGGCGCGGTGCGGGACGTGTCCAAGCTCGGCTGAACCGGCCCGAGAACGAAGACGGACCCCGCTCTCACCAGTGAGCGGGGTCCTGTCCGTCGACGGCGAACACGGACCCGTCGGGCGCGGTAGCGAAGACGGTCCGGCCGGCGGTGGCAGGGGCGGGCAGCTCCGAGGCGTACGTGAGTTTCCCGTCCCGGAGCCGAGGGCTCGTCTGGCCCAGCAGTGTTCCGCGCTCGGTGTCCACGGCGAGCAGCCGCCCGTCCGCCGCCGAGAAGTACAGCCGGTTCCCGGTGGCGAGAACGGGCGCCGACGTCCGCCCGGCAGCGGTCTCCAGCTGCCAGCGAACAGCTCCGCCGTCGGCCGGGCGCGTGTCGACGGCGACCAGGGTCCCGCCGTGCGCCAGCAGATAGGCGGTGTCCCCGCCCACCACGACCTCCGGTTCGTTCATCCGGAACGGCAGCGCCACCCGTGCGGCGCGCCCCCGCTCCGGGTCGTAGCGGACGAGCCCGACGGTCTGGGCGTCCCCGTTCATGGACGTCAGGACGAGCGCATTGTCCGAGGTCCCCACCGGGGTGAGCATTCCGTCCAGCCGCCGCTGCCACGCCGTGTGCCCCGTTGCCGCATCGACGGCAGTGACCAGCGTGGTGGACCCGTAGGCCGAGTGCTCGAATGCGTAGACCAGCCCCGATCCTTCGTCGTACAGCGCGTAGTCCGGCCGCTGGTGCCCGGTGAGCGGATGCCGCCAGAGGGACACACCGGTCGCGGAGTCGAGCGCTTCGGTCGTGCCGTCCTCACTGACCAGCAGCAGCGTGTCACCCGCGGCGAAGGGGGTGCCGAGGTACGGGGAGAGATCCGCGTCCCAGACCTGCTCACCCTTGACGGGGTCGTACGCCCGGAGCTTCCCGCCCGGCACCGCCGTATGCACCAGACCGCCGGAGGCCGACACCACGACGACCGACGGGGTGTCCCCGGCGGTGGCGCGACGGGACCACAGCACCCGGCCGTCCGCGGGGTCCAACCGGGCAGCACCGGTGCCGGCGGCCGCGCAGTACAGCGCCGCGGACGGGCCGGACGCTTCCTCGCCGGCCCCGCCCGCCGAGGAACAGACCGGCGTGGAGCTGCCCGAGTTCGCAAGCGGCGTCCGCCACGGCGCGAATGCCGCCGAACCCTTCGTGCCGCCGGACTCCCCCGACTCACCGGGGCCTCCCGACCCGCCCACCACACCGGTCGCCCACACCCCACCGGTACCCATGACGAGCAGCGCCGCAGCGGCTGCCGGCCACCGCCGCTTGCCGCCACCGCTCGCGGTCGCCTTCCTGCCCCGCGCCGCCGCGCCCGTGCCT
Source organism: Streptomyces sp. NPDC002785 (assembly GCF_040295565.1). Classification (NCBI taxonomy): domain Bacteria; kingdom Bacillati; phylum Actinomycetota; class Actinomycetes; order Kitasatosporales; family Streptomycetaceae; genus Streptomyces; species Streptomyces sp. NPDC002785. Next base: position 6,128 of record NZ_JBEOVN010000220.1, read on the forward strand.
ACATGCGTGTCCGCATCCGCATCCGCCCCCGTCGCGGTCTCCGGCCCCGGCTCCGAAACCGCCGGGGCTTCGACGGCACTCGGCCGCCGTTGCGACGGTATGAACGCGGCGGCGTCGTACGAAGGAGGGTGCAGCGCCGCCATGATGTCGTCCGGAGTGGGCCGCTCCGCGGGTTCCTTCGCCAGGCACTGCCCGATCAGCGGTGCCAGATCGGTCGGCACCCCCGTCAGATCGGCCTCGTCGTGCACCACCTGGTAGGCCACGATGTACGGGCTGTCGGAGTCGAAGGGCCCGCGGCCGGTCGCCGCATGGACGAGTACGGCCCCCAGGGCGAACACGTCCGCGGCGGGCCCGACGTCACGAGGCCGCTGGAACTGCTCGGGCGCCATGTACGGCGGCGATCCGATCAGCTTGCCCGTCTCGGTGCGCAGATCGCTGTCGTACGGCCGTGAGATCCCGAAGTCGATGACCTTGGGCCCGGAGTCGGAGAGCAGCACATTGCTCGGCTTGAGGTCGCGGTGGATCACTCCGGCCCGATGGATGTCGCGCAGCGCCTCGGCAAGCCCCGCCGTCAGCCTGCGCAGTTCGGCGGGAGCCATCGGCCCGTTCCGCTTCACCTGGTCGGAGAGCGTGGGACCGGGCACGTACAGGGTGGCCATCCACGGCCGTGCGGCGTCCGGATCGGCATCGACGACCGGTGCCGTGAAGGCCCCGCTGACCCGCCTCGCCGCCCCGACCTCCTGCCGGAAACGTGCCCTGAACTCAGGGTCTGCGGAGTAGTGCCGGTGCACCACCTTGACGGCGAGCTGCAGCCCCGAGGTGGAGCGTGCCAGATGCACGACACCCATGCCGCCCGCGCCGAGACATGCCTCAAGGCGGTAATGACCGGCGTAGTCCGGATGCTCCGCTTCGGGACTGGCCCCGGTACCTCGCAGCGGCGGCATCGCCCACCCCCGTGTGTTCGTCCGCAAGCGCGACGCACGGAGCCTAGTCGATGGTGCGTGCGATACGGGTGGGGCTTGTAACCTGCGCGTCGTACACACCGTCTCTCAACGGGGGAGGGCCTCATGGCCATGGAAGAGCACACCGACATCACCACCGGCACCACCGAAGCGGCCGAGGACGTGACCGCGCTCGCCGGCACCGACGACGTCACCAGGTACCCCATCGCACCGGGCTACCGCGTCAACGTCCGCACGGGGCCGGGCACCCAGTACGGCATCGTCAGGACGCTTCCGTACGGAATGAAGGTTCCGGTCTACTGCCAGAAGCCGGGGGAGCGGGTCACCGGCCCGTACGGCACCTCGAACCTCTGGGACAACATCGCCAACGGCCAGTTCGTGGCGGACGCCTACGTGCACACCGGCAGTGACGGCTACATCGCTCCACGCTGCGACTGACGGGGACCGCGACGGGAGGGCAACCGGGACGACGGGGACGGCGACCGGGGCCGTGACCGCCCGGGGATAATCGACCTCGTGAGCGAGAACAGCGAAGCCCCCGGCCCCGGCACCACGCCCGGCAGCACTGCGCCCGGCCCGCAGCCCGAGCCCCTGCTCTTCTTCGGTACGACCTGGGTCGACCACGACGGGGGCTACGGGCTGCGGCGCGTCGGGGCGACGGTCGGCTCCCTCGCGGCCGCGGTCGCCGCCTGCTTCGTACTCCGCTTCGCCTTCCAGGGACTGGAGATCGCCGACGTCGGCAGCGTCGTCGGCATCCTGGTCGTCCTGATGTTCGCCATCTGCAGCGCCATCGCTTTCCGCAAGACGTGGGAAGGGTTCAGCCGCCGCCCGGCCGATCCGGCGCGCGAGGCCAATCTGCGCGGTCTCAAGACCATCGGCTTCGTCGGCTCGCTGATCGCGTACTTCCTCCGTACGTTCAAGGAGGCACCGGGCGAGCAACTGCGCCGCGCGGAGTACGAGACGGCCCTGGCCCGCTACGCGAAGCGCCGCTCGGCCCGCACCGGAAACCCGGCCGCCCGCAAGACCACCAAGGGCAAGCGCCCCAAGCGCACGTAGCGCCCCACGAGCACCAGTCGACCCCGCACTCTCGGCACCGGCCCTCCGCGCGGGTCACGACGACCCCATGCCACCCTCCGATCCCACCCCCGCCCCGTGCCCTCTCTTTCGACCGCGCGGCCGCAGGCCGACCTGAGCGTGGCGATCCGTCCGTAGCCGACCCCCATCCCCTGCCACCCACACCCCATCACCAGGCCTCTTGACGAAAGGACACGCCAGGACAAAAATTCACCGCATGATGAATTCTTCGGGCCCCGCCATCGAGGCCCGTGGCCTCACCGTCGTACGAGGCAACCGCACCGTCCTCCGCGGCCTCGACTTCACCGTCGAACCCGGCAGGATCACCGGCCTCCTGGGCCCTTCCGGCTGCGGCAAAACCACCCTGATGCGTGCCGTCGTGGGCACCCAGGCCAAGGTCACCGGCACCCTCGACGTGCTCGGCAGCCCCGCCGGACACCCCACCCTCCGTCCGCGCATCGGGTACGTCACCCAGGCCCCGTCCGTCTACACCGACCTGACGGTCCGGCAGAACCTCGACTACTTCGCGGCGATCCTCCAGCCGGGTCGCAGACACCGCGACGCACGCCGGACCGCCGTCACCCAAGCGATCGCCGAGGTCGACCTGACCAGCCACGCCGACGCCCTCGCCGGCACCCTCTCCGGCGGCCAGCTCACCCGTGTCTCCCTCGCGGCGGCCCTGCTCGGCACCCCCGAACTCCTGGTCCTCGACGAACCGACCGTCGGCCTGGACCCGGTACTCCGCCGAGATCTGTGGAACCTCTTCCACACCCTCGCCGCCGACCGCGGCACCACACTCCTCGTCTCCTCCCACGTCATGGACGAGGCCGAGCGCTGCCACCGGCTGCTCCTGATGCGCGAGGGCGAGATCCTCGCCGACGACACCCCCGAGGCACTGCGCACCGCTGCCCGCGCCGCCACCGTCGAAGAGGCATTCCTCCACCTGGTCGACGAAGCCGCCACCCGTCAGGAGACCGCCCGATGAGCACCCAGCACCCGCAGCCCCACCCGGCCGCACCACCCCTGAGCCCCGCCCGCACACTCGCCACCGCCGCCCGCGTCCTGCGCCAGCTCACCCACGACCCACGCACCGTCGCGCTGCTCCTCCTGATCCCGGTCGTGATGATCACGCTGCTCCGGTACATGTTCGACGGCAGCCCCCGCACCTTCGACGCCATCGGCGCCTCGCTCCTCGGCATCTTCCCGCTGATCACGATGTTCCTGGTGACCTCGATCGCCACCCTGCGCGAACGCACCTCGGGCACCCTCGAACGCCTCCTCGCCATGCCGCTCGGCAAGGGCGACCTGATCGGCGGCTACGCCCTGGCCTTCGGCGCCGTCGCGATCGTCCAGTCCCTCCTGGCCACCGCACTCTCGGTCTGGGCACTCGGCCTGGACGTCACCGGCTCCCCGTGGCTGCTGCTCCTGGTCGCCCTGCTCGACGCCCTGCTCGGCACGGCACTGGGCCTCTTCGTCTCCGCCTTCGCCGCATCCGAATTCCAGGCCGTCCAGTTCATGCCGGCCGTGATCTTCCCGCAGCTCCTGCTCTGCGGACTGTTCATCGCACGCGACCGGATGGCGCCCGTCCTCGAAGCGATCTCGAACGTCCTGCCCATGTCGTACGCGGTCGACGGCATGAACGAGGTCCTCCGCCACACCGACATCACCGGCGACTTCATCCGCGACGTCCTGGTCGTCGCCGGCTGCGCCCTGCTCGTCCTCACCCTCGGCGCGGCCACGCTCCGTCGACGTACCGCCTGACCGGTCCCGGTGCGAGGATGACGGACACGAGTACCGAGAACCGTCAGCACGACGCACCGAGAACCGCGAGCACCGCCCGGAGGGTGAACCGCATGACCCAGACAGTTGCAGTCCTCGGCACCGGAAAGATCGGCGAGGCCCTGCTCAGCGGCATGATCCGGGCAGGCTGGCGTCCGGCGAACCTGCTGGTCACCACCCGCCGCTCCGAGCGTGCCGAGGAACTCCACAGCCGCTACGGCGTCGATTCCGTCACCAACGCCGAGGCCGCCAAGCGCGCCGACATCCTCATCCTCGCGGTCAAGCCCCAGGACATGGGACGGCTCCTCGACGAGCTCGCCGAGCACGTCACCGCCGACCGCCTGGTCATCAGCGCCGCCGCAGGCATCACGACCGCCTTCATCGAGGACCGCCTCACCGCGAACACCCCGGTCGTACGCGTCATGCCGAACACCCCCGTCCTCGTCGACGAGGGCATGTCCGTCATCTCCGCGGGCAGCCACGCCACCACCGAACACCTCGCCACCGCCGAGGCGATCTTCGGTGGCGTCGGCAAGACCCTGCGCGTCCCCGAGTCGCAGCAGGACGCGGCAACCGCTCTCTCGGGCTCGGGCCCCGCGTACTTCTACTTCCTCGTCGAGGCGATGACCGACGCGGGCATCCTGCTCGGCCTGCCCCGCGCCCAGGCCCATGATCTGATCGTCCAGGCCGCCATCGGCGCCGCCGTGATGCTCCGCGACAGCGGAGAACACCCGGTCAAGCTCCGTGAAGCCGTCACCAGCCCGGCCGGCACCACCATCAGCGCCATTCGCGAGCTGGAGAACCACGGCGTACGAGCTGCCCTCATCGCCGCCCTCGAAGCAGCCCGCGACCGCAGCCGGGAACTCGCCTCCGGCAACGGCTGACGGCTACCCGGCGGCCTCGATCAGCTCCGCACCGCGCACCACCTTCGCGAACACACCCACCTCTCCACCAGCGCCCGCGACTGCCGCCCGGCCTTCCACCAGAACCCGGGCCGGCCCGAGGTTGACACGACACGCCCACATCCGTAATGTTCTCCGAGTTGTCCGACGTGAGCGCCGACTCCGGTCGGTCCCCGGACAGCCATTCCGCAGTAACCACATCTGGTCGGCGACATCTGTCGCTCGACTTTCTGTGCACATTTGCGAAATGAGGAATCCGCGTTCGAAGGAGCGCGACCCCGATTAGCGTCGGGGGCTTGGATTCGCTAAAGTCTCACTCGTCGGAACGGCCCAACAGCCGGGAAGACAAACCCCGCTGACTGGGAATCAGGCCCGAAAGGATCTGATAGAGTCGGACTCGCCGGAAAGGGAAACGCGAAAGCGAAGAACTGGAAAGCAACCCCGCTTCGACCGGGAATCGGACACGAAAGAGTCTGATAGAGTCGGAAACGCAAGACCGAAGGGAAAAGCCCGGAGGAAAGCCCGAGAGGGTGA
>NZ_JBEOVN010000221.1:0-11343 GCF_040295565.1 Streptomyces sp. NPDC002785
AACGGCTGCTCCGGCATGCGGCATGCCGCATGCCGGAGCACCCTGATCCTGAGGCTGCCTGTCCCCCGAACGGCAGCCGGCCAGGAAGGGGTGGCAGCGATGTTCGCGAGGCTGAGCACGTATGAGGGATCACCGGTTCCTGCGCAGGGAGACCTGACGGCGAACTGGGATGCGACTCTCAAGCAGGTCCAGGAGGTTCCCGGCTTCCGGGGCGTGTACTACCTCGTCGACCGAGCCTCTGGGAAGGCCAAATCGCTGACCTTGTGGGATGACGAGCAGACCATGCAGGCCAGCGAGGAAAGGACAACCCGGCTCCGCGAGGAAGTCGCACGGAGGGAAGGCCAACGGGTTGTCTCGGTCGAGCGCTTCGAGGTGGGATTCAGTCACCTGGAGCCGTAGCAGTCATCACTCCGCACGTTGACGGCGTCGTAGGGTCGGCGGGCCGAAAGTCACGCGATGACACGGGACGAATTATACGAGCGCCCGGATCCGTACGCGATCGCGGCAGGTCTGGGTTCCCTGCCTTGCTGACGCTTCCGGGGAGCGGTGTTGAGCCATTCGTGTTGTGATCGATGGCAAAGGACACAACGGCGTCGAGAACGGGAGGAAATCATGACTGAGAAACTGCGAGCACGAGACATCATGTCCGGCGGCGTGCAGTGCGTCGGTGCGCACCAGTCGCTGTTCGACGTGGCGAAGATGATGCGCGATCTGAACGTCGGTTGCCTGCCCATCTGCGGCGACGACAACAGGCTCACCGGCTTGATCACCGACCGTGACATCGTCGTCAAGTGCTGCGCCGATGGCATCGACCCGGCAACCGTGCAGGCCGGATCACTCAATGCCAAGGTGCACTGGATCGATGCCGAAGCGGACGCCACCGATGTCCTGACGACCATGGAGGAACACCAGATCAAGCGGTTGCCTGTGATCGACGTCCAGAGCGGCCACCGTCTGGTCGGCATGATCACGGAGGCCAATCTCGCGAAGAATCTGAGCGACGAACAGATCGCCGAATTCGCGAGCCGCGTATACGCGAGTGCTGGGACGTCCGGTCGGTCCGCAGACTGAGGCGTCTCGTCGAACCCGGTCGCCGCGGTCCACTGGCAAGGCGCCGAAGCGAGCCGATCACCGCCCGGCGAGACCACGTGGCGGCCTGGCGGCGCGGGACGCATCCACTTGCGTCAGGGGCGCGCTTGGTTCCGCCGGCCGTGGTCCACCGGCCCGGTGCCGGCCCCCAGAGCGAACCCCGCCGCGATCGCCGCGGTGACGTAGTCCTTGGCCTGGCGTACGGCATCCAGAGCCGGGCGGCCTTGCGCCAGGCCCACCGCGATGGCCGAGGCGAGCGTGCAGCCCGTGCCGTGGGTGTGGCGGTTGTCGATCCGCGGGGCGCGCAGCCAGTGCTCCTCCTCGCCGTCCGTCAGCAGGTCCACCGCCTCGCCCGGCAGGTGGCCGCCCTTCACCACTACCCAGCGCGGTCCGTACGTGAGCAGCCGCGCGGCGGCGCGGCGCATATCTGCTTCGTCCGCCACCGCGATGCCGGTGAGCTGCGCGACCTCGTCGAGATTCGGCGTGACCACCGTCGCGACCGGCAGCAGCGCGGTCCGTACGGCATCCAGCGCGTCGTCGGCCAGCAGCTTGTCTCCGTGCTTGGACACGCTCACCGGGTCCACGACGACCGGGGCCGCCACGTCCGACAACAGCTCGGCGACCACCGTGACCAGCTCGGGCGAGGAGAGCATCCCCGTCTTGACCGCCTGGACACCGATGTCGTCGACGACACTGCGGTACTGCGCGCGCACCGCCTCCACGGGGAGTTCCCATGCGCCCTGCACGCCCAGGGAGTTCTGTGCCGTGACAGCCGTGAGCACGCTCATTCCGTGGGCGCCGAGCGCCAGCATGGTCTTCAGGTCGGCCTGGATTCCGGCTCCTCCGCCGGAGTCGGATCCGGCGATCGTCAGCACGCGGGGCGGCGCGGTCATGCGTGGCTCTCCTCTTGGTTGCGGCTCCCTGCCCGGGCGTATGCGCGGGCCGCCGCTCGGGGGTCCTCGAGGCCGCAGGCAGCGGCACTGATCGCGCCGACGGTGCCGGTGAGCACGCCGGTCATGGTCGGATCGGGAGCGACCCATACGGTGAACAGGCGCCCGGGACCGCCTTTGCGGTTGCTCTCGGGGACCGGCTCCCTACCGTGCGCTTCGACATGGAGGTCGTCGGCGGCCGTCGGTATCCGTCCGTCGAAGACGGGCAGCCGGCCGTCGGCGGGCAGCCCGCCGGAAACATGCGTCAAAGGCATGGAAGACATCCCTCCGCCAGTACGAACTGGTTCAGGTGCGACGGGTGTGATCTCAGCCCTCGGATGGGGCACCCCGTGTCCGGTACGGCGGCCAGACTAACCCGATCGCTCTGGCTCTCACATCGCCGGGACCGGCACTCCGAAAGAATCTCCGACAGGATCTCCGCCAGGAACAAGGGGTTCCTCGGCCCAGATGGTCTTGCCGTCGCGGTCGTGGCGGGCAACCCGAAAGGAGGCGAGCCGGGCAACCGGGGACAGCCTGCGTGCGGGGCAGCCGGCCGAGCCCGGCCTCGACATCCCGGTCCGGTGCTTGCCAGGAGGCTGTCGGTGCACAACGCGAGGACGGAGCCTTCCGCGAGTCGGCGTTCAGCGGTTTCGAGGGGGAGCCCGCCGCGCGGCCTGCCCCGACACCTCACCGTCATCGCAGCACGTGACCACCGCGATGCCCTCCCTCCTCGTACTCGCTCACTTCCGGCTCAGGTTGATCTGCTGGGTCAGGTTGCCGATCTCGCTGCCGAGTTTCTGCACGGGGTCGGCGAGGGAGGCCAGGGTGGACTCGACATCGACCGCCGCGGCCGTGTGATGGTCCATGGCGGCTGCGTGCTCCAGCTGTGCCCACACGGCGGCTTCGGCCACCAGCGCGTCGCGCTGAGGACTGGCAACCGGGTGCTGGGATGCCTGGGAAAGCAGCTCGCGGGCCTTCTGGCCGGGGGTGCTGTCGGTCATGGACCGAATCTTGCCAGCGGATGCGAGGCGACGGGCGGGTTTCGCAGGAGGGACACCCGGAGACCGAGCCGGTAGTGGAACTGGCACAACATGCGGACGAGGTGACGATCTCCCCCGCCCGGCGCACGACGACGGTGGCACATGGCCGTTCAGCCGTCGGCCCGCAGGGCCTGGAGCAGCATCGGTAGCGAGGAGTGCAACTCACGCTGCCAGTACGCCCAGCCGTGCGTCCCCGGTCCGTAGAAGTGGGTGGTCACGTGCTTCGCACCCCTGCGTTCGAGCTCTCTCGCAAGGGCCTGGTTCTGCCTGTTGAAGTCCGCCTCGAGCGCGCTCGTGCTGCCCGGCTGGTCCAAAGGGCCGGTGGTGCCGTCACCGCACGACAGGTAGACGGGGGTCGACTTGAGGCGTTTGGCCAGGTGGAACGGGTCGTGGGCCACCCAGACATCACGTTGCGCAACCGGATCCCCCCAGACTCTCAGCGGGTCGTTGCCCTGACCAGCGAAGAACCCCATGATGCGGTTCACCGACTCGTCGTTGAGCAGCGGGTGCACAGAGCCGGAGTAAGCCGCGGCTGCCCTGAACATCCCGGGGTGCCGGGCGGCATACAGCAGGGCTCCCTGGCCACCCATCGACAGTCCCGCCACGACGCGGTTGCTGCTCGCCCCCCAGTCGTGCTCAAGAAGCAGGCGCAGCTCCTTGGTGTGGAAGGTCTCCCATGCCGGGTCACTGCCCTGGCCGTAGTTCCACCAGTCGCTGTACCAGCCGTTCCAGCCGGCCTCCGGCATGACCACGAGGACGTCGCGCAGGCTGTCGGTCCGCGCGACGTCGGTCCGACTGGTCCACGACGTGTAGTCCCCGCAGCAGCCGTGCAGCAGCCAGAGGGTCGGCCAGTGCCGGCTCCGGTCGCCCGGGTCCCAGCCATCGGGCGTGAGCAGACGTACGTTCACCGTCCGGCCGCCGAGGGCCGGTGAACGGACCGACAAGTCGACCTGCCGGTCGGCGACCTGGGTGACCGCGACGACCTCGGCACCCTGGGACGAGGAGCCGGACCCGCCCGCCTCCCCGGCAGCTGACACTGTCGACGCGGTGGCGAGCGCCGACGGGGTCGACGCCAGGGCGAGCAGCAGCGCGGCAAGGACGAGCAGGAGGCGGGCTCGGCGGATCGGGATGGCGGTCATGGCGGCTCCGGGCGGTCGGTGGTCGCTGGCTCGGGCTTTCTCGGACCGGGCTGGGTCAGCCCCGGCCGGGCAGGATCAGCAGTGCGTCCCCGACGGGGCGTTCGCCGGTCGCGTCGGACGGTTCGTTGATCACTTCTCCGTCGGCCACCATGGTGGTCGACCCGCCGCCGTCAAGATTGACCGCGTCGCGCAGGCCGAGTGCTTGGGCGACGGCAGCGCTCTCGGGGATGCTCAGCCCGAGCGCTTCCGTGCTGCGTCCGTCGGCGGTGACGAGCACGGTCCTGCCTGCGGCATCCACCCCGGCCAGCGTGCGTGGGTTGCGCTTGTGCATCCAGCCGTAGTAGAAGCTCGCGTTGCCGGGCTGCACCATCCCGTCGGTGGCAGGCGTGACGTGCAGCCGTCCGTCGCGGACCAGTTCGGGACCACCGTTGAGGATGCTGGTCATCGGTGACGGGGAGACCCTGCGGCCGCTGCTGTCCCGCAACGTCCCCTCGATGTGCAGGGGCCGGCCGACCTGCGCCAGGGCTGCCAGTTCGGCGACGCGGGTGCCGGTCGCCTGCACGGAACTGCCGTCGGCCGGCAGCGGTCCGCCGCGCGGTGAGCGCAGTTCGAGGACTCGCCCGCGGCTGTCCAGTACGGCCTCAAGGCCGTCGCCCTGCGGCGTCCGCCGTCCGTAGTCAGGCGTGAAGGCGACGAGTTCGTCGTGATCGGTGCAGGTCACGTCGTGCAGGGGCAGCGAGGTCGGAGTGTCGTCGGCCGTTCCGCCGCAGTTCCTGATCAAGCCCGGTACGCGGTCGACACCGTCCAGGGGTTGCGACGCGTCCCGGCCGACGACCCGTCCTTTCCAGGTGAGCCGGGCGACCTCGCTGTGCCGGCCGGAGTCGCGTATCACCAGGCCGGGGCGCCCGTTCACCGGCTCGCTCAGCAGCCGGCCGTCGTAGACGCCGACGCCGGCCGGATCGCCCGGTGCTCCGGCGCTCGGGGCGAGGACGAAGAACCCGGCGTTGACTGCGGCGGTCGCGCCGGCCGCGGCCGCCAGCTCGCTGGTCTTCTCGCGGTTCTCCAGATCGGGACCGTACGACGCCTTGAGCCTGCCGCGGAACCGGTCCGGGTCGATGGTGAGCACATCGATCCGCCACGGGCCATGGTCCGCGGGGTCCCCGTCCCAGCCGGCGTAAACGGCGGACCCGGCGTACCCGGCCCCTCTCAGCCGGGTGCGCTCGGCCGTCACGGCGGACTGCGAGTCGAACTGCCCGACCCGTACCCGCCACCCCAGCGTTCCACCGGCGTAGTCGGCGACCGCCGGAGTCGTGACCTCCTCGACCCGGGCGCCGAAGCCGTCCGCCTGCAATTCGGCAGCCAGCTCGTCGGCGCTCGCCCGGTCCTTCAGCGCCGTCGGCGGCGCGTCGGGGTCCGGCGAGGTGGCACCGCCGGGTATGGAAACCTCGACCGTCCACGCAAGCGACGGGGCGTCGGCACCGCGCACGATCCGCGTGAGGGTGACACCAGGCTGCAACGTCCGCGTGCTGCGGGTCTCGGTCAAGTCGACAGCGCCCAGCGGCAGGGCACGCATCGGCCCCGGCCGCGGCTCGGAGGAGGCAGGAGCCGGCAAGGCACCCACCACGGCGAAGAGGGCCAGGACCGTACAGGCGCCGAGCAACTTGCTTTTCACGTACCCCCCTTGGAAAGATCGGCCCAGCAACGGTGCGTGCGGCAGGGAGCACCAGTCAAGACGTGTACACGTCAAATTCCGGCCGGCCGGGCGTTCTCGTGGGTGAGCCGACCGGGCTGATGAGGACGCTCATGCTTTCTCTCCCAATTCAGGGTTCAGCCCGATACCGGGGTAGAACTTGCGCTGGTTGGACAGGGTCATGTCTTTGGGTGTGGCGATGCCGACGAGCTCCCGTACCCGGGTGGCGAACGCCCGTGAGGAGATCGGGATGGCGCCCTTGAGCCGGCACCAGTTCCTGTAGCTGCTGTAGAGCTGAGCCTGTTCCGCACGCATGGCGGGGTTCACAGTGCAGCACTCGCCCAGGAACCGGCCCGTGTGGTCTTCGATCTCCGCGTAAGCGTTGGTGGCGGTGCGTACCGGCGGGGGGCCGACAAGATCGCGAGGGCCGTTCAGATAGCGACGCGCTCCGGTGACGAGCCAGTGCAGGATGCCGGGCCCTTCTTCGGTGACCAGGACGTCGGCGAGGTTGTCAACCTTCCGGTCGTCCGCGACAACCCGCTCGAAGGGGATCAGCCTCAGCCGGCGCCAGAACGCGTAGCCGCCGGTGCCGACTTCGGGACGGTGATTGCCGAGCAGCCACAGTTTGTGGGTGGGGGCGAAACTGAAGAAGTCCTGCCGCATCCTGCGGGCCTTGATCCGGTCTCCGCCGGTAAGTAACTTGACGCGGGACTCATCGAAGCGGTCGCCGGACCTCAGTTCAGAGCAGACGATGATGCGCCGGCCATGCAGCTCGGCAAGATCGGTGGGGTGCCGTCCGGGGGGCCTGCCCATCAGGAAACCGGGCGGCGCGGAATCCGCGTAGTCACCAAGAAGTTTGACGATGACTTCCAGAAGAACGCTCTTGCCGTTCTTCCCCTGTCCGTACAGGAACGGCACGATCTGCGCGCCGACATCCCCGGTGATCGAGTAGCCCAGCAGCTCGTGCAAGAAGTCGATCATCTGATGGCCGTCGGCGTCGTCGCCGAACGTGTCAGTGAGGAATTGCCGCCAACGCGGTGTTCGCATCAGCCGGGCTCCCACGCTCGTGGCACGCGAGTGACAGTGCCTCTCCGGGTCCGGCGCGGCAACCAGACCGGTGTGGAGGTCGACCACCCCGTCCGGCGTGCACAGTGCATAGGGGTCCGCGTTCAGCAGCGAAGCGTTGAGAGCCATCCCCGGCGCGGCCTTGGCCTGCATCAGCATGGCCATCATTCCGGACGTCGCCAGAGCCCGCCGGCGGTTTCGGCGCAGCTCCGCCCCGCCGTGGCGCCCATGCGGGTCGGTCTCTGCCAGCCTCTCGGCCATCTCACCGGCTGCCCACAGTACGGTGTCGTCCTCGTCGATCTCCCAGCGATAGCCCGACCACCGGTACCAGCCCAGGCCCGGCACATGCCTGAAGTCCCGCCTGTACAGGGCGACGAACAGCTTGGCGTTGCCACGATCACTGAGGGTGTCGGGCAACAGGCCGCGCTCGGTTGCCCGCATCGCCGTCGGCGCAGCTTTTTTGGTGGCCTGCGGCGGGACGGTGTTCGCTGGGGAGCCGAGCAGAATCTCTTGCGCGACCTTTTGGGGGTCGAACGGCACGTCGTCGTCGCTCGGTGCGTGATTCACCTACGGTCTCCCAGCTCAAGGGGACGACGGCTGCCCGCAAGCATCCCGGACCGGATGATGCGCAGGGTTCGGTGTTCGTGTCCCTGGCGCACATGAACCGCAACTGCCAGGAGGGCCGCTTCCGTGTCCTGCGCCATCAGATGGCCTGTGGCGACCAGACCGCCCACGGTGCAGGAGGCTCGGTTGAGCTTGTCACTGAAGCTTGCCCCTTCTGCCACGGCGGCGCGGTCGAAGACCGGGGTCAGGGCGGCGGCCGGAGTCGCTTCCGCGAGGCTGGAGCCGCCACCTGTTGCCAGGACGGCCTGCCGGGCACGCTGTGGCACAGGCATGGCGAGGTCCCGCTGGGCAGGCTGCACCGGACGGTGGCTGGTCCGGGCGAGTTCCACGGTCAGCCGGTCCGGCAGTGGCGCCGGACGGCGTACCGGCTCGAGAGCCCCGTACGCTGCGGCCGCTGCCTTTGTCCCGGGCGCGACGATGCAGCCGCCATGGGGGCGTAACGCCCCTTGCCAGGCCGGCGCCCGGCCCGAACTCCAGCCTGCCGAACACCGCCAGGTGTGCCCCGGCCCTGCGGCGTACCAGATGTGCAGGCCTCCGAACGGAGTACGCACCCGCCGTATCGGCACGTCCCGGGCCGGCTCTTCCGCTCTCCGCAGCGCTTCCAGAAGGTTTCGGCAATCGTGGCACTTGGCCGGTGGTGTCTTGCGGCGGACAGCCAGTGGATGCACTGGCCGGCTCCGCCGGGCGCACCACAGTGCGACCGACAGGGCGTCAGGCAACGGAGTTGCCGGTCGGGACGCTACGGTCCGGCCTGAGTTGCTGTTACATAGGCGCAGCTCAGGAATCATACGTACCCCTTTCAGCGACTGAAGCGACTCAAATTCCAAATAGGTGGACCACAGATAGAACGGAACGCCTGGGGCCCGCACGAGGCCTGCCCAGCTCCTGCCGGCCGCCTCACGTTCATCCGGTCGCACGGAGCAATATCCAACGCGGGACCTTTTGGCTGAATCGATGCGGTGACGACAAAGATTCCTCCCCTGACTCATCTGCAAGAACCAAGCCTGATCACCTTATCCGTGGAAGGAGTCCCACTTTCCCGTGAATGCGCTCTATCGAGATCCGGGTGGACACTTCGGGATGAGCAACGGAAGCGGTTGGTTTGTTATACAGACGCGGCTGGTGGGCATGGCTGGATCTCACTCGCCCGACACGAAGCCACTGCGAGAAGCCTGTCGCTCTGGCGTCAACTTCATGGACGAACCCCTCCCCGGCATACGACTTCATTTGCAGCACCGAGGCTGCACTATTCCGCAACTCAGGGTCAAACGATCAAGACGAAGCGTTGGCCGGGGTGAGCGGTCGACTGAGCAACACGCCCTGCTCACGGCAGGCAGCAGGCCTGTTTCACACCACCCTTGGATGCGCGATTCACAATGCCGAGGGCGATCTGGCCCGTGACCGTGTGGTTTTCAACCGATTCATGGATGCCGGTGCCGATGTCGAAGCGCACAGCCCCACAGAGCGAGAGGGGCGCGATGCTGTAACAGCTTATGGCTCTGCCATACGGTGCTACCGTCCAACAAATTCGCCCACACGGCCACGCCGAAAAAATCACGCCAAGTACGACTGCTTCAGAGCACCATGAAAGGCAATCAGAAAAAGCGATTCGCCAGCCGAACCGTTGCCCGCGGGGCACCGATTCCACGGCATCGCGGGGCCACCCACGCCCATGAACCACTCCGGTCGGACGATTGAAAACAGCCACGCACAGGGAGCGCTCGAGCGGTTCGGTGCGGGGGGGAGCATATTGCTATGAATACGCCATTCGAGTGATACCCTGCCAGCTTTGTTGCTGTCATATGCAACCCCGGAGGATAACTATCACTATCCAAACCGGTGGGCCGCCCACCCTCTCCGGGGGAGCGGCTGCTCATTTCTCTTGTAGCTATCCAGGTGAAGTGAAGGTCTGGGGATCTGCCGAGTGGGTCTGCCGCAATGGGCACCCCCGTGGGAGGGGTTTGGATCCGCCAGTCGGTGCCGGCATCCGGTGCCGACTGGTGCGGCGGCCCATGTGACCTCTTTTTGGGGGCACCATGCGAGCTTCCCTGACGATTGTTCCGACGTCCAACGCCCGGCCCAGTGCTCACGAGTTCTGCGGTGAGACCGCTCCGGCCGGCGCGGCGAAACGCCAATCGGCGGGGATACCTTGTCACTCCCAGGGGTTCTCAGCCAACCCGGTCACCGTCGCGCACGATGCGGGGGCGTTGCCGGAGCACAGAGCCTGCTGCTGCCCACCACAGCACCGAATCACCTTCAGGGCCGACGGCCACCATCGCCCAGGCACCGTTCGGTGACTGGCGTCCCCGATGCCGATCCCGCCGGGAGGGCCGTATCGCCCCCTGACACCGGCACTGTCCGTGTGACCGTGACCGCCTCCTGCGGATTCAGGGGCACGGTCCCCATCCTCTTGGCGAACTCACCGCTCGTCTCGCTTGCTGCCGCCCGGGGCAGCACAAGCAACCTCAACGGCGTCGGTCCGAGCACCGCCACGGGGACCGCAGCCGATCCGGGCCGGGATCAAGACCACCGTGGATGCGGGACTGCGCACGGCCCGGCTCACCCCCTGTACGGCCGTGCCGGTGGCAGGTACCCCCGCTTCCTACCACCGAACCGCCCACTGGGCTCCCTGCATGGCTGCCCCGGCCGGTGTACATCGCTGCGGCAGGAAATTCGCAGCCGGCGGCTTGTGCCGCGTCCCGTCCGGAAGCGCAATCTGCCTCCCCGCCACCTGAGCAAGGCCCAGGATGAGAGGAAGAACAATGCTGCCGACTGCTTGGTCGGGGGCACAGATCGCACTGTCCCCCCATGAGATTGAACAATGGCCAAAAACGGCGTCGGCCCGGGCCCGGGCCGACGACCGGCCTACGAGACAACCCGTCTCGTTCCGCGTGCCGGCACTGTCGCGAGCGGTGCCGGTCTGTCGCCATCTGGCCCGGCTGTGGATGGATTCCGAGGACATATCAAATGATGGTGCCCAATGTGCGGCATTACTCGTGATCTCTGAGCTGATGACCAACGCCATCGTCCACACGAACAGCATCTCGATCGCCTGCCGCCTGCGAAAGGACAGCGACTGGCTTCTCGTGGAAGTCCAGGACGAGGGCGGAACATCGTTCGTCCCACACCCGCATCGCGTCGGCAACGCCAACGAATATGGTCGAGGTCTGATGGTGGTCGCGCAGTCCGCCCAGGCACTGGGAACGCGGCTGGAGACCGACGGCGGCCGCACGTTCTGGGCACGGATCTCACTGACCGGGTGAAGTCCGCCGGATTGCGTTCCGCGACCGGGACGCAGACCGCCGAGCCCCTGGCTGACGGCCGGAGGGGAGCCATCGGAAGCTCCTCTTTCACCAGAACCTGCCCTGCGCCAGCAGCTCCGGGCGCCTCCGGCTTCGGTGACCAGCCGGGGGGCGATCTTGTCATGGTGGCCGAGGCCCTTGCGGTGACGGGGGATGGGGTCTGGAGGACGAACTTGCGGGCTGGTCACGCCCCGGCCGGGACCGAGTTCGCCGGGCCCCGCACTTCGCACTCACCTCGTCGTCCCGGTATGACGCGCGTGAGCCCTGCGCTGCCGCCCCGCGGCAGATGACGCAGCGAGGCTGCATACAGGACGGTCAATCGGCACACGAGCGAGCCCAGGCAATCACTCGCAGTGAGTTCACCCGGGCCCACGTCTGCGAATCGGGACTGTGCGCCATGAGACCTCACCCGCTGCATCCCCCGAGCCGCCCCGATTCCCAACGGCGCCGGCCTGCGCGTGGAAC
>NZ_JBEOVN010000222.1:0-11311 GCF_040295565.1 Streptomyces sp. NPDC002785
TCGATGAGCTTCGTCATGATGCCGCCCTTGGTCTCGATACCGAGGGACAGCGGGGTGACGTCGAGCAGCAGGACGTCCTTGACCTCGCCCTTGAGAACACCGGCCTGGAGCGAGGCACCGATGGCGACGACCTCGTCCGGGTTCACACCCTTGTGCGGATCCTTGCCGGTCAGCTCCCTCACCAGTTCGGTCACGGCCGGCATCCGCGTCGAACCGCCCACCAGGATCACGTGATCGATGTCCGACACCTTGATCCCGGCGTCCTTGACCGCGTTGTGGAACGGGCCCTTGCAGCGCTCCAGCAGAGCCGCCGTGAGCTGCTCGAACTGGGCACGCGTCAGCTTCTCGTCCAGGTGCAGCGGGCCTTCTGCCGACGCCGAGATGTAGGGGAGGTTGATCGTCGTCTCGGTCGCGGACGACAGCTCGATCTTTGCCTTCTCCGCGGTCTCGCGCAGACGCTGCACCGCCATCTTGTCCTTGGACAGGTCCACGCCGTAGCCGTTCTTGAACTGCTTCACCAGGTAGTCGACGACCTGCTGGTCCCAGTCGTCACCGCCGAGGTGTGTGTCGCCGTTGGTCGCCTTCACCTCCACCAGGCCCTCGCCGATCTCCAGCAGCGATACGTCGAACGTGCCGCCACCGAGGTCGAAGACCAGGATCGTCTGGTCGTTCTCCTTGTCCAGGCCGTAAGCCAGCGCCGCGGACGTCGGCTCGTTGATGATCCGCAGCACGTTCAGGCCCGCGATCTGCCCCGCCTCCTTGGTCGCCGTGCGCTGAGAGTCATTGAAGTACGCCGGCACAGTGACCACCGCGTCCGTCACGTCCTCCCCGAGGTATGCCTCGGCATCGCGCTTCAGCTTCTGCAGCACCCGCGCGGAGATCTCCTGCGCGGTGTACCGCTTGCCGTCGATGTCACCCGACTCGGGGAAACGCCAGTGAGCGTCCCCCATGTGCCGCTTGACCGACCGCGCGGTGCGTTCGACATTCGTCACGGCCTGCCGCTTGGCGACCTCGCCGACCAGCACCTCACCCGTCTTGGCGAACGCCACCACCGACGGCGTGGTCCGCGCGCCCTCGGTGTTCGGAATGACGGTCGGCTCACCGGCCTCGAGCACAGACACCACAGAGTTCGTCGTTCCCAGGTCAATGCCCACTGCCCGTGCCATCACTGCCTCCATTCCCAGCACTCGGTGCCTGTCACGGATCAAACCGAGTGGGCCCGAGTCGGCTGTTGATCGATTTGGTTTCTGTCTGCTGATTCACCTCTCTGTCCTGCGCCGTGTGGCGTTCGGGCTCCGCTGCTCCGGTGGCCTGTTCACAATGCGGCGTTGTCTGCGTACGGCGCGTGCTCTCGGTTTGCGTTGTCTGCGTACGGCGCAGGCTCTCGATCCGCAGGACGAGGCGGTCCACTCGGTCGGCGAGGTCGCGGCGGCCCAGGAAACCGGTGTGCACGACACGTTGTCGGCAAAACTCAGGAGATGGTCACGGTGTGCGGGCGCCAGAGATGCGGCCTTGAGCGTGGTGGTCATCGGAGAACTCCTCCGAGGAGCGGCTCTGCGGAGGGCGCAACCCTGCCCCGCATGGCGCAGACACGAGCGTCTCGGCCGATGCGGTCACGAGGTTCCGCCGACCTCTCGTAGGGGTTTTGTTCCCCACGGTGGAAGAAGTACGCGGGGCGGAAACCGGATCAAGGGATCTCCCAGCGAGTGAGCCGTGCCGGGTCGTCGGTGTCAGGTGGTGGTTCGGTGGTGGTCGCTGCTGCTCCGGCGGAGTCGGTCGGTGCGACGGGTAATGGCGTCAATGCGGGCTGCGAGGTCCGCACGGCGTCCACCCGGGCGGATTGTCCCGCTATTCCAGTGGGCTCCCAGGTCGGGGCAGCCATGTTCCGAGCCGGTACGCCCCCGATCCGCGCCCACCAGAATGTCTACAACGCAAAGAAACCGCCCTGACCTGCAGAAAGTCAGGGCGGCAGACGAGTCGGGCTGTACGCCGGGTTCTGTCGCCCGGTCGCCTCGCGGCGGCCGGGGAGACGGCCATCCATCTAGGGCCGGCATTGCTGCCGGCCTCGTGCGGTCTACCCGCGAACTCGGGCGGGCAGCCCTCGGACATTCGCGCAGGGCCGTCTTGCGACGGCCCCTCTTGACCTTGCTCCGGGTGGGGTTTACCTAGCCGCCTGAGTCACCTCAGGCGCTGGTGGTCTCTTACACCACCGTTTCACCCTTACCGAGGACCGAAGTCCCCGGCGGTCTGTTTTCTGTGGCACTGTCCCGCGGGTCACCCCGGGTGGCCGTTAGCCATCACCCTGCCCTGTGGAGCCCGGACGTTCCTCGGGGAGACCCGAGGGTCCCCACGCGGCCGTCCGCCCGGCTCGTCTGCCGTGCCGACCATGCTACCCGCCTGGCGGGGACCGCCGGACGGACGGCTCAGAGGAATGCCTCGGTCTCCAGGTCGAAGGCGAACGGCGCGGGGAGACTGAGCGTCTTGCCGAACGGGATCGTGCAGTGCTGACGGTAGTCGTCCCCTTCCGGGTCGCTGAACAGCGTCACCGAGGACTCCTCGCGGTCGACCAGGAGGTAGAGCGGGATGGGTCCGCGGGCATAGCAGTGACGCTTGTCCGTACGGTCGGCCCGGGGCTTGGTCGAGGTGACCTCGACGACGAGGGCCACCCCCTCGCACGGCATCCAGGGTTCGGCTCCCCGGTACAGCCGCAGGTCGGTGGGGGCGAAGGTGCCGTCGGGAATGACGTGGTTCCTGGGGCAGCGTCCGCCGCTCTTCAGCTTGAGTCCCTTGTTCCCGGAAAAGTCCATATCGGTCCGGGCGAGCCTGATCACCTGCTTCAGAATCAGGCTGATGTAGTCCTCGTGGTCCCCGTCCGGCGGCGGCGTCACGACAATCTCCCCCTCGATCAGCTCGGCCCGGAAGCCTTCCGGCGTATCCAGCGCCAGGAAGCCCTCCAGCAGGACGTCCGCCTGCGTGAGCGGTTCGTGCGGCATGGCAGTCATGTCACGCCCCTTCCTCGGTCGCTCGCCAGATTGGGGCATCAGTGGATCAGCCGTCCGTGAGATGGGAGTACTTCCTTCGATCGTGGCACAGGAGGGTGCGGAGTTGTCAGATGCGGACGGGTGCGGTGAGTGCTTGACCCTGCCGCGACGTCAACGTTTCTACTGGTCCCATGCGCATCGGAGAGATAGCCGCGCTCGTCGGGGTCACCTCGCGGGCGATCCGGCACTACCACCACATCGGACTGCTTCCCGAGCCCGGGCGCCGGGCCAATGGCTATCGCGCCTACAGCGTGCGCGACGCCGTGGTGCTGGCCCGGATCCGGCGGCTCACCGAGCTCGGGCTCGGTCTGGACGAGGTACGGGACGTCCTCGCCGACGACGCCGGGCACGAACTGGTCGACGTACTCGTCGAGTTGGATGCGGATCTGGCCCGGCAGGAGAATGAGATCCGGGAGCGGCGGCGTCGGCTCGCCCGGTTGCTGGACGGGCCGGTGAGCGCCGAGGAGTTCCCGCCGGTGCGCGGGTCGAGCGGCGTTTCCCCGAGGGCGGGCTGGTGCGGCTGGGTACGGACGGGGTGCTCGACCTCGTCGTGGGCGGTCAGACGACGGTCACCGTGGAGCTGGTCGCTCCGGTGGCGTTCGTGCGGCTGCTCGGGAAGCGGGGGTGGGCGCGGACGGTGCGGTTCCATGCGGATGATCCGGTTGCCGCCGTGGCCGCGCTCACGCAGGGGCGAAGAGGACCTTCGCCGAGCCAGGATCCGCCTGGGCGAGCCTGACCCGCAGCCGCTCCCCCAGCGGGAGTCTCGCCGTGCCGCCCTCGACCCGGGCGACGACGGCCGGGTCGTCGATGTGGACGGTGCCCGTGGTGGGCTCCTGCTCCTTCACGTCGACCACGTACGCGTCGAAGACCTCACCGATCCGGTCCTTGAGCAGCGCTGCCTCGACCACGTCGACGCACTCGCGCTCCACCGTGTTGGCGCGCCTGGTTCCGTCCGCCATCTCCTTAGGCAGGCCGGGCAGCGCGGCGAGGACCCACTCGGGCGGGTCCTGTTCCGCGACGGCGGCGAGGCACAGCTCGGCCGCGTACCGGTCGACGAGGCGGCGCAGCGGGGCGGTGCAGTGCGTGTAGAGGTCGGCGACAGCGGCGTGAACGGCGGGGGTGGGGAGTTCGCCGTGGTCGAAGACGGTGTAGCCGGCGCCGCGCAACAGGGTGGTGCACTCCTGGAGGAAAGCGGCGTGGTTGGCCTTCCTCGGGTCGAGGGAGCGGACGACCTGGGCGTACGGGACATGGTGCGGCCAGTCGATGTGCAGCGCCTCGGCCGAGCGCCGGAGCCGGGCCACGGCGCCGTCGGGGGCGACCGGCAGGGTCCGCAGAATGCCGGTGCCGGTCTCCGTCATGAGGTGGGCGGCGGCCATGCCGGTCAGCAGGGAGATCTGGGCGTTCCAGCCGTCGGCGGGCAGCGGGGCGCGGTATTCCAGGCCGTACGTGCCGTCGCGCTCGACGACCTCCTGCTCGGGCACGTTGAGGGAGATGCCGCCGCGGGCGACCTCCTGCTCCTCGCGGAGCCGTCCGATGTCCCGGAGCAGGGCGAGGGGCTCCTCGGCGGCGCCGGTGTCGATCTGCCGCTGGACGCCCACGTAGTCGAGCTTGGCGCGGCTGCGGATCAGGGCCCGGCGCACCGAGGTGGTGACGGCGCCGCCCTCGGAGTCCAGGTCGATCTGCCAGAGCAGGGCGGGGCGGGTCTGTCCGGGGAGGAGGCTGGCGGCGCCCTCGGAGAGCAGGGTGGGGTGGAGCGGCACCTTGCCGTCGGGGAAGTAGAGGGTCGCCACCCGACGGTGGGCCTCGGTGTCGAGTGCGCCGCCGGGGCGTACGAAGGCGGCGACATCGGCGATGGCGTAGCGCACGCGGAAGCCGTGGCGGCGGCGTTCGAGGTGCATGGCCTGGTCGAGGTCGGTCGATCTGGGCGGATCGATGGTGAAGAACGGCAGATCCGTCGCGTCCTTGTGGGCCGACACCGCCGGGGCCCGCGCGGCCTGCGCCGCCTCGGCGAGAACGTCGGGCGGGAAGCCGTGGGGCAGTTCGAGCTCGGTGCGCAGCTTGCGCAGGGCCGCCCTCAGCGGGGTCTCGGCCGGCCCGGTCATATGGAGATGGCGGCGGGGCATGGAACGAGCGTATGGCGGGGCGGGCCGGGCGGCATCCTGGGTGGCGGCGACCGTGTGCGTGCCGGTCGTCGCACGGCGGATGACGGTTCGAGGACCGGCACGGGACCTGCCCTGCCCCGATACGCGGGCAGGCCCCCCAGTGCGGTGCCGGTGCCCCCGTACGCTGGTGCGAGGGCCTTCTCAGCCCGTTTACCTGTGCGTACGTACGAAGGAGAACCGCCGTGCTCGTGCTGTTGCCGCCCTCCGAAGGAAAGGCCGCGTCGGGGCGCGGAGCACCCCTGAAGCCGGAGTCGCTGTCGCTGCCGGGCCTGGCCGCGGCGCGGGCCGCGGTCCTCGACGAGCTGGTCGAGCTGTGTGCGGCGGACGAGGAGAAGGCCCGTGAGGTGCTCGGGCTGAGCGAGGGGCTGCGCGGCGAGATCACGAAGAACGTCGAGCTGCGGACGGCGGGGACGCGTCCGGCCGGGGAGATCTACACGGGCGTGCTGTACGACGCCCTGGATTTGGCCTCCCTGGACACGACGGCCAGGCGGCGGGCCGGAAAGTCGTTGCTGGTCTTCTCCGGGCTGTGGGGCGCCGTGCGGGTGGGAGACCGGATTCCCTCGTACCGCTGCTCGATGGGCGTGAAGCTGCCGGGGCTGGGCGCGCTCGGGGCGTACTGGCGTGACCCGATGGCGGAGGTCATGCCGGAGGCGGCCGGGGACGGGCTCGTACTGGACCTGCGGTCCTCCGCGTACACCGCGGCCTGGAAGCCGAAGGGTGAGGTGGCCGAGCGCACGGCGAGCGTGCGGGTGCTGCACTCCCAGATGGTGAACGGGGTCGAGAAGCGCTCCGTGGTCAGCCACTTCAACAAGGCGACGAAGGGGCGGATGGTCCGCGATCTGCTGCTGGCGGGCGCACGGCCGAAGGGGCCCGCGGAACTGGTGGAGACATTGCGGGAGCTCGGGTACGTAGTGGAGGCCGAGGCCCCCGCACGGGCCGGGCGGGCGTGGTCGCTCGATGTCGTGGTGACCGAGATCCACTGAACCGGGAAAGCCACCGCATTGCAACATATGCAACGCTCGTTGCGTACTGTGCGGTGGGCGCGGCAGGATGAGCCCATGACCTCCTCTGTGCTGGACCTTGCCCCCGTCGTCCCCGTTGTCGTCCTGGAGGATGCCGCCGACGCGGTGCCGCTCGCCCGGGCCCTGGTCGCGGGCGGGCTCCCGGCCATCGAGGTGACGCTGCGCACCGCCGCGGCACTGGATGCGATCAAGGCCATCGCGGCCGAGGTGCCGGACGCGGTGGTCGGGGCCGGCACGGTGATCTCCGTACGGAACGTCTCCGACACCGTCGCCGCGGGGGCCCGGTTCCTGGTCAGCCCCGGCTGGACGGACACCCTGCTGGACGCGATGAAGGCATCGGGGGTGCCGTTCCTGCCGGGCGTCTCGACGGCGTCCGAGGTGGTCGCGCTGCTGGAGCACGGGGTCACCGGGATGAAGTTCTTCCCGGCCGAGGCGGCGGGCGGCACGGCGTATCTGAAGGCGCTCTCCTCGCCGCTGCCACAGGCCCGGTTCTGCCCCACGGGCGGCATCTCGCCCGCCTCCGCGCCGTCCTATCTGGCGCTGCCCAACGTCGGCTGCGTGGGCGGCAGTTGGATGGTCCCGGCGGACGCGGTGGCGGCGAAGGACTGGGCGCGGGTGGAGCGGCTGGCGAGCGAGGCGGCGGCACTGAGCGGCTGAGGGGGCGGGTGCCGGACGCGTCGGTTGCCGACGTCCGGCATCCCCTACCTCAGATGCGACGTGTCATTCAGCAGCCTGAGCGACACATTCCCGTCCGAGTAATACGCCACCGCGGACACCGAGGCCGCCGAGAGTTCCATACGGAACATGGCTTCCGGCGGGGCGCCCAGCGCCAGCCTGACCAGGGTCTTGATCGGCGTCACATGGGTGACCAGGAGGACCGTGCGGCCCGCGTAGCGGGCGATGAGGCGGTCACGGGTGGCCGCGACGCGGCGGGCGACCTCGGCGAAGCTCTCGCCGCCCCCGGTGGGGGCCGCCTTCGCCGAGGCGAGCCAGGCGTCCAGGTCGGGGCCGTAACGCTCACGCACCTCGGCGAACGTCAGACCCTCCCAGGCGCCGAAGTCCGTCTCGCGCAGGCCGTCCTCGATCCGGACCTCCAGGCCGAGCCGGGCCGCCACCGCGGCCGCTGTTTCGCGGCAGCGGCGCAGCGGGGAGCTGACGATCTCCTCGATCGTGCCGCGGGCGGCCAGCGACTGGGCGATGCGTTCGGCCTGGTGACGGCCGGTCGACGAGAGTTCGGGGTCGCTGCCGCCGCTGCCCGAGAACCGCTTCTCGGGGGTGAGGGCCGTCTCGCCGTGCCGGAGCAGTACGAAGGTGGCGGGCGCCCCGAGATCGGGCGCCGCGGCCCAGCCCACCCGGGGTGCGGCCGGGGATGCGGCAGCCGTGGCCGCGGTCGTTGCCGTGCCCGTTCCGGCTCCCGGCCGGGAGGCCAGGGCCGCGCGGGCCCTGGCCGCGCCCGCTGCCGCGTCGCCGGGCGGGCCCGAGACGGATGGCAGGTCGGCGGTCGTCGAGGGCCGGGGGGTGTCGAGGGCGGCCGTCGACGACGACGGCTCCCACTGCTTGCCGCGCTTGCCCGCGTCCATCGCCTCGTTGGCGAGCCGGTCCGCGTGCTTGTTCTTCTCGCGCGGGATCCACTCGTACGTGACGGCGGAGGCCGGCAGAATCCTGGCCGCCTCCGCCGCGAGCGGCTTCATGTCGGGGTGCTTGATCTTCCAGCGGCCCGACATCTGTTCCACGACCAGCTTGGAGTCCATCCGGACCCGCACCTGGAGCGCACCGTCCGCCGAGGCGTCCGGCACCAGCGCCTTCGCCGCCCTCAGCCCCGCGATGAGGCCCTTGTACTCGGCGACGTTGTTCGTCGCGACACCGATGTACTCGGCGGCCTCGGCAAGGGTCTCCCCCGTCACCGGGTCGATGACGACCGCACCGTAACCGGCGGGCCCGGGGTTGCCCCGGGAACCGCCGTCGGCCTCGATGACGAAGTGGCGCGGCTGGGTCATTACAGGCCCGACTCCGCCGTACGGACCAGGATGCGGCGGCAGTTCTCGCAGCGCAGGACGGTGTCCGGGGAGGCCGCCTTCACATCGTTGACCTCGGTGATGTTCAGCTCCAGCCGGCAGCCCTCGCAGCGGCGCTGGTAGAGGCGGGCGGCGCCGACCCCGCCCGACTGGGCGCGGAGCTTGTCATACAGCTTGAGCAGGTCCGCCGGTACGGAGCCGGCGACGAGCTCGCGCTCCTTCGTGACGGTCGCGACCTCCTCGTCGAGCTCCTTGGTCGCGGCGTCACGGCGGGCGGTCGCGTCGTCGACCTTGGCCTGGACGGCCGAGACCCGGTCGGACAGCTCGGTGACACGCTCCTGGGCGGACTCGCGGCGCTCCATCACTTCGAGGACGACGTCCTCCAGGTCGCCCTGGCGCTTGGCCAGCGAGGCGATCTCGCGCTGGAGGCTCTCCAGGTCCTTGGGCGAGGTGATCGCACCCGAGTCGAGGCGATGCTGGTCGCGGGCGGCGCGCTGGCGCACCTGGTCGACGTCCTGCTCCGCCTTGGTCTGCTCGCGGGCGGTGTCGCTCTCCTCGGTCTGCGAGGCGACCAGCAGGTCGCGTAGTTGCGCGAGGTCGCTGGTGAGCGACTCGATCTCGGCGTGCTCGGGCAGCGACTTGCGCCGGTGCGCGAGCTGCGACAGGCGTACGTCGAAGGCCTGGACGTCGAGGAGTCGGATCTGGTCGGCGGGCGCGGCGTTCAGTTGGGGGCTCCAGAAGAGTGGTGGGTGGTGGTGGTCCAGGGGTCGGTGACCTGCTTCGAGACATGGACCCGCAGGTCCCATCCGTGGCGGTCGGAAATCGCGTCGAGCTGCGCTGCGGCCTGTTCGCACCACGGCCATTCGGTGGCCCAGTGTGCGGCGTCGATCAGGCCCAGCGGGGAGTGCTGGATGGCCTCGGAGGCGGGGTGGTGGCGCAGATCGGCGGTGAGGAAGGCGTCGACGCCGGCAGCGCGTACCGCGTCGAAGAGGCTGTCGCCGGAGCCGCCGCTGACCGCGACGGTGTGCACCGTCGCCTCCGGGTCGCCCGCGAGCCGGATGCCCTGCGCGGTGGCCCGCAGCCGGCCGGCGGCGCGGGCGGCGAAGTCGGCCAGGCTCTCGGGGTGGTCGAGCACACAGATCCGGCCCAGGCCGCGACGGCCCTCGGGGTCGGCCGGATCCGGTACGAGGGGCCCCACTACCCGCAGGTCGAGCGCACCGGCGAGGGCGTCGGAGACGCCCGGGTCGGCGGTGTCGGCGTTGGTGTGGGCGACGTGCAGCGCGATGTCGTGCTTGATGAGGGTGTGCACGACCCGGCCCTTGAAGGTGTCGGCCGCGACCGTCGTCGTGCCCCGCAGATAGAGCGGGTGGTGGGTGACGATCAGTTGGGCGCCGAGCCCGAGTGCCTCGTCGACGATCTCCTGGACGGGGTCGACGGCGAAGAGCACACGGTCGACCTGCGATGCGGGGTCTCCGCAGACGGTGCCGACCGCGTCCCAACCTTCGGCCCGCTCGGGCGGCCAGAGAGCGTCGAGCTCGGCGAGGACTTCAGACAGACGGGGCACAAGGAAAGGCTACCTGCCCTCCGTGCCCCGTCACCCATGGCTTCGGTCACCCGTACGGACGGGCCGACAGCCTGCCAACGAATCGTTACGACCTCGCCCACGATTGGCAGTGGGAGAAGGAGCGGCGTCCGGGACCTTCGGATCCAAGGCGGAGGAAGGAGTCGGATGGGGTCTCCCCTGCTCGAACGCAGCTGAGAGCTTGGGGAAGGAGCGTCGGCGACTGACGACAACGCCGGAGACGGAGGTCCCGGACGCCGCGACGCCGCTGACAATCGTGGGCGAGGTCGTTACTTCACGAGGTCGGCGCGGAGCTCGTCGAGGACCAGGTTCGCGGCCGTGACACCGAGGCCGAGGTACCAGGTCTCGTCGGAGACGTCCTTGGCCCGACCGTCCTTGACCGCCTTGAGGTTCTTCCACAGCGGGTTGGACTGGGTGGTGTCGCGCTTGGTGGCCTTCACGTCGCCGTAGACGCCGGTGAAGATCCAGTCGGCGTCGGCCTCGTCGATCTTCTCCGGGCTGACCTCTGCGGCGAGGTCGTTGATCTGCTGGTTCTTCGGCCGCGGCAGACCGGCGTCGTCGAGGATCGTGCCGATGAAAGACGCCTTGGCGTAGAGGCGGATCCTGTCCGGCAGGTAGCGGACCATGGAGATGGTCGGCTTGTTCGGGCCGATGTCCTCGCCGAGCTTCTTGGCCTTCGTCTCGTAGGCGGCGAGCTCACTCTTTGCCTTGGCGGTCTTGTCCAGCGCCGCGGCGTTGAGGAGGTAGTTCTCCTTCCAGGTGAAGCCCGGGCGGATGGAGAACACGGTCGGCGCGATCTTGGAGAGCGCGTCGTACTTGTCGGCGGCGCGCAGCTGGCTGCCGAGGATCAGGTCGGGCTTCAGGCCGGCGATCGCCTCAAGGTTGAGGTTGTTGATCGTGCCGACATTCTTCGGGTTGCCCGCTTCCTTCTTCAGGTACGAGGGGATGGCCGCGTCGCCCTCGGAGGGGGCGTAGCCGACCGGCTTCACACCCAGCGAGACGACATTGTCGAACTCGCCGACGTCCAGCACGACAACGCGCTCGGGGGCGGACTTGATCTCCGTCTCGCCCATGGCATGGGTGAGGGTCCGGGGGAACTGGCCCGCCTTGGCGTCGGTCCCGTACTCCGCCGTCTTCTTCGCGGCGTCGCCGAAGTCCTTGCCGCCCGTCGCGACGGCCGCCTTCTTGTCACCGCCGCCTTCGGACTTGGCCGAGCCTCCGTCGTCGCTCCCGCAGGCCGAGAGGGAAAGGGTGGCAGCCACTGCCAGGCCGACTGCGGCAGTGCCGCGGCGACGAAGGGACATCACTTGCTCCAGTCGAAGGTCACACAGGTTTACTTAGGTTCGCCTTACCTTACTCACTCACTTTGCGCCGAGCACAGGCACCCCCTCCCCCTCAGAGCCTGTCGGGTGGCTGATCATGCGTGATGCGTGACGGTCGTGATCTGCCTTCCGGGCATGGCGACGGCCCCGGAATGATCACGTGGTGT
>NZ_JBEOVN010000223.1:0-8288 GCF_040295565.1 Streptomyces sp. NPDC002785
GTGAGGGTGCTGGGGGATTGAGGCCAACGCGAGTTCGGTCAGTGACGTGAAGGCGCCGAGGAGCGTCCAGGGCCTGGGTGTGGGCCGTTGAAGGGGATCCGCGGCCAACCACTCCGGCCATAGTCGCTCATCGACCATGGCCGGCGAAATGCCGAGCACGTCCTTCGGTGGCGGACGCGGTGATCAAGCTGCGCCGAGGTCGATGAGGGATGGGATGGCCGTGGTGGCGCCGTTACGGGAGGCTTGCAGGGAGGCGTGGGCGGCGAGGACGGCGTGCAGACCGTCGTGGAGGGTCGCGTTGCGGTGGCTGTGGCCGAGGAGCATGTCGCGGAAGGCTTTGTGCTCGGCGACGAGGGGTTCTTGTTTGGGGACTGCGTAGCGGGTGACGTCGCCTTCGGTGACGCCGCGGAATGCGGCGAGGGCCTCCCACTGGGTGCGGGTGGAGCCGTTGGCCCAGTAGGTGAGGTCGGCGGTGAGGGTGTCGGCGACGAGGATGCCGTGGTCGCCGGTGACGACGGTGGTCCGTTCCTTGAGCGGGGAGATCCAGTTGACCTGGTGGTGGGTGATGGTGCCGTCGGTCAGCTGGCCGAGGGCTGCGAGGAGGTCTTCGTGGGGCCGGCCGCTGCGGTGGGCGGTGCGGGCGGCGATCGAGGTGTAGTGGGTGTTGGTGATCCATGCGGTCAGGTCGAGGTCGTGGGTGGCCAGATCGTGGATGACTCCGACATCGGTGATCCGTACCGGGTAGGGGCCGGTACGGCGGGTGGCGACCGAGAACACGTCCCCGAGCTGGCCGGCTTCCAGCCGCTGGCGTAGCGCGATCAGCGCGGGGTTGAAGCGCTCGACGTATCCGACGGCGGCCGGGACTGCGGCGGTGTGGAATGCCTGGGCGAGCCGCCGGGCTGAGTCGGGGTCACCCGCGAGCGGTTTCTCGATGAGTGTGGGGACGCCGGCTGCGGCGAGGGCGGTGCCCAGCGGTTCGTGCATCAGCGTGGGGCAGGCCAGTACCGCGTAGTCGAGGCCGATCCGTAGCAGCGCGTCCAGGTCGGCGACAACGGGTATGCCGTCGGCGGCGCGGTAGCGGTCGCCGTGTGGATCGAGCGCGCCGACCAGTTCGATGCCGTCCAGGGTTCGCAGGACCCGGGCGTGGTGGCGGCCCATCCGGCCCAGTCCGATCAGTCCGACCCTCAGCGCGTTCATGCGGCACGCTCCGCGGCTTGGGCCAGTGTGGTCACGGCCTGGGCGATGTCGTCGATCTGTGTGGTGGTCAGCCCGGGGTGGACCGGCAGGGACAGCACCTGGTCGGCGGCGGCGTCGGTGTGCGGGAGGTCGATGGCGGTGGCGTAGGCGGGTGAGCGGTGGAGCGGGATGGGGTAGTGGACGCTGGTGCCGATCCCTGCCCGCTGCAGATTGTGGGCGAAGGTGTCGCGGTCGCCGAGACCGGGGCCGATGCGCACGGTGTACTGGTGCCAGACGTGACCGGCTCCCTCCGCTGTGGTGGGCAGGGTCAGCCCGGGCAAGTCGGTGAGGTGTCTGCTGAGGTGGGAGGCGTTTGCTCGCCGGTGTTCGGTCAGGGCCGGGAGCCGGCGGAGCTGGCTGCGGGCGATGGCGGCGCTGACATCGCTCATCCGGGCATTGGTGCCGACGATTCTGTGGTGGTAACGCCGTTCCATGCCCTGGTTGCGCAGCAGTCGCAGCGTGCGGGCCAGGGACGGGTCGGCGGTGGTGATCAAGCCGCCCTCGATCGACTGCATGTTCTTCGTCGGATAGAAGCTGAAGCAGCCCGCGGTTCCGAAGGCGCCTGTCGGTCGTCCGCCGAGTGTGGCGCCGTGGGCCTGCGCGGCGTCCTCTACGAGAGCGAGATGGTGCCGGCGGGCGAGCTTGGTGAGCTCGTCCATCGCGGCGGGGTGTCCGAAGAGGTGGACGGGGATGACTGCGGCGGTGCGGGGCGTGATCGCGGCCCGGACTGCGTCGGGGTCCAGACAGAAGGTGTCCGGGGCGATGTCGGCGAAGACCGGGGTGGCGCCGGTGAGCCGGACGGCGGCGGCCGTGGCGGCGAAGGTGAAGGAGGGCACGATGACCTCGTCGCCGGGGCCGATGCCCAGGGCGAGGAGGGTGAGCCAGAGTGCGGAAGTCCCGGAGTTGACCGCGATGCAGTGGCGGCCGTCGACCAGTTCGGCGAACTCTCCCTCGAACGCGGCGACTTCGGGGCCCTGGACGAGGTGGCCGGATTCAAGGACGCGGACGGCAGAGGCGATGTCGTCCGCGTCCAGGCGCGGCGCGGCGACCGGGATCGGTGGTGTGTTCACGACGGAGTCCCTTCCGGTGGGCGCCGCGCCGCGACCGGAAGGGGCGGCGGGGCGTCAGGTCTGGTGTCGAGTGGGGTCGAATCCGTGGTGCAGGTAGAGGGTGGTGTCGTGGGTCAGCGCGCGGGCGCAGGCGTGGAGGCGGCGGGCCATGTGCGGTGGGAGGAGGGTGTCCCACTCGTCAGGTGCCGCCAGCTTCCACGCGGTGATCTCGTCGGTGTCCAGGTGCACCCGCTGCTGGGCCTCTTCCTCGGTGATCAGACCACCGTCGAAGATGAAGTTGACCAGCGGGGGGCGGCCGTCGGGCTGCTCGGGCACCCAGTCGACGATCAGCAGCCGGCCCGGCGTGAGGTCCATGCCCAGCTCTTCCTTGACTTCGCGCTGGACTGCTTGCCGCGGGTCCTCGCCCAGGTCCAACCCGCCACCAGGGACCTCCCAGCCGTCACCGTAGGACGTTTTGACCAGGAGGACCCGGCCGGCGGCGTCGTGGATGCCCGCTCCTGCCCCACCAATGATCTTGGGGAGGGTGGCGTAGTACTCGGCGGGAGGCAGGTGCGCAGTGCTCATGGAGCGGGACGCTATCCGTACCGCTCACATGACTCGGAGAGCATCATCTGCCTGGCACAGAACAGTGACAAACTGGTGTGATTCTCACTCCAGTGACACGGGCTGGTGCTCGGCGGCCAGTTCGTCGCCGTCGCGCCGGTAGGTACGCGGGCAGTCGGTGCAGCGCAGCGCCGCGTCCAGACGGTGGCCGCACCGGCATACCCAGCCGACCTGGCGGGCGGGGTTTCCGATGACCAGGCCGTGGGCGGGGACGTCGCGCATGACGACTGCGCCGAGCGCGACCAGGGCGTGCGGGCCGACGGTGACGCCGGGCGCGATGACGGCCGCAGCCCCGATCGTGGCCCCGGTGGCGATGGTGACGGGGTGACGGGTCCAGTCCTCGGGGCCCTTGCGCCGCCCGTCGGGGGTGGTGGCCCGCGGGGCCGGATCCTCCAACAGGAGCGCGCCGGGGCAGATCATTACCTCGTCGCCCACCTCCGCACCGAACACGCCTGCGTAGTTCCCGATCTTCACGCGGTCGCCGATGGTGCTGCCGGCACCGATGAAGGATCCCTTGCCCAAGATGCAGTCGTCGCCGACAACCGCGCCGTCGGCGACCTGGGACTGGTGCCACAGACGTGTGCCTTCTCCGACGCTTGCTCCGGCGTCGAACCACCCCAGTTCCGGAGTGCCGGAGCGGTGTTCCTGATGCACGGAAGCGCTCCTGTCGGTGGCGGGCAGGCGGCTGGCCAGGTCGGCGGGAGTGGCGGCGTCGGAGAGAGCCGGGCCGGGGACGGCAAGGCCGGTGGCCCGTTCGACGGCCACCGCCAGGGTGAGCCGGTCCAGAGAATCCAGCCCGAGGTCGCGGAAGTCGGTGTCCGGCTCCGGAGCGGTGCCGGGCCGGATGTGCCGGACCGCGCCCAGCACCTGCTCCACAAGCCCCGGGTCGGCGGCGGTCACCGCAGCGCCTCCAGACGGCGGGCGAGCACGAACAGCGACGGTACGGCCTCGATGACCGGGGCCCGGTCCCACAACCGGCGCATCGCGGCCCCGGCCTTCGAGTCCTCTCCCAGCAGGGCACGCAGCGCCAGGCTGGTGAAGGCGGCGAACTCGGCCTGCTGGGAGAGCGGGAGATGCCCGCCTGACTGCAGCAGGTGCTCCAGCAGCCCTTGGGCAGCTCCCTGGGCGAGGACGTCGTCGATGCCTGGGGCCGGCATCGGCCGCTGTGCCCGGTAGGGGTGGGTGTCGAGACTGCCCGGCGAAGTGATCTCGTCGGCGACGAGCTCGGCCAGGCGCGGGGCCAGCAGCACCCCGCACCGGTAGGTGGCCGTCGCCAGCAGGATGGACGGTTCGCCGGTACGGCCGACCAGCGGCAGGTGGTCCAGGGTGTAGGGGCGCAGCCCCGTACGTGTGTCCTGGAGGGTAGCCGCTCCGAGGCGGGGATCCATGAGCGCGGCGGAGTCGGTGGCGAGCACGGCGACCTCGTCCAGGCCCGGCGGCTGGCCAGGGTCGGCGTCCAGGGTCAGCCGGTTCGTGCCGCCGAGATACAGGGTGCCGTCCGTACGCGGGACCAGGTGGGTTCCGCACGCGAACGCCGCGTTCGGTGTCCGTACGACGTGTTCCAGTTCCATTGCCGGGGCGTTCAGACGGGCGCTGACCCCGCGGCCGGCCAGGATCGGGGGCACGTGGCGGCCCCGGTCCGGCAGCAGCGCCGGGATGCCGCACCCCGCGGCCAGGACCACATCCCGGGCCCGGACCGTTTCGTTGCCTGCGCAGGACACGGTGCCCGCACCGACGGCCGTGGCCGGCTGGGGTATCCAGGTGGCGCGGGGGTGCTGCTCGATGGCCAGGGACAGGGTTTCCATCAGGGCGGCGCTGTCGATGCGGGCCTCGGTGGGCAGCCACAGGGCGCCCGCCGAGGAGGCGGGTGCCCGCAGGCCGGGGATGCTGGAGGCCTCGTGTTCCTCGGCCTGGTGCCCGGCCGCCCGGGCCGCTTCGGCGATCGGTTCCAGGCTGAACCGCCGCCTGGCCGGGGCGAGCACCCACGTTCCGGCGGGTGCCTGGATCTTCTGGCCGCTCATGGCCCCGATCCGCTCCAGCCACGCCGGGTAGGCGTCGTGGGCGGCCAGCCTCTCGGCCGTCTCCAGTCCCGCCCGCTGCGCGTCGTGGTGCGGCTCCAGTTCGGAGAAGGTGGAGAGCATCGCGCCGGCTGCCCGTGTGCCCTGTCCCCGGTGTGGACCGGTTCGCGGTCCCACCACGGTCACGTGCACGCCGCGGTGCAGCAGCTCGACGGCCACCGCGAGGCCGACGACACCGTTCCCGACCACTGCTACGTCCGTCAGCTCAGGCATCGTTCCGCCTCCCCGCCGCGGCCTTGGCCGCGTTCAGGGTCTGGTGGGCGGGGGCGGCCGGGTCGAAGGTCGCTTTGGCCTGCGTGATCCAGCGCCGGGTACCGTCCGCGAGGCCTTGCTGGGGTCCGAGTGCGGTACGGCCGTGAGCGATACGCCGCTGGTCGACGACCAGCAGCTGCCCGCGTCCCAGGGTGAGCGCGACGGTGGTTTCCGCCAGTGCCGCGGCGAAGCGTTCCAGCACCGCGGTTCGGCCGGCATTGCGGGGGTCGCGGATCATCTTCGCTGCCCAGCGGACCCAGACCGGCTGTCCGTCCTCGTTGTCCTCCAGCACGGGGAACGGCATCCGGGGCGCCCCGACACCGCACAGGCCCTGGGCCTGCCCCTCGAAGAACACCGGTTCCCGCAGCGCTGCACGGTCGGCCTCATCCAGCCGGGCCACCGCAGCTCGCAGGTCCCCCAGCAGCGAAGCGCCGCCGCCGGCCGGGTCGGCTCGGAGCACCAGCAGACTCGTGTACTCCGGGACGCATTGCACGTTCGGGGCGTCGATGTGCAGGGCCTGCGCGCCCGTACCGCCGAACGACGCCCCGTCCTTCGCCGAGCTGGTCTCCTCCCCGATCCACAGCCGGCCATCCCGCTGCCGGATGGAGAAGAACGGGCAGCCGAGCGCGGCCAGCACACCGGCGGCGGCCACCTGCAGCTCCTCATCCCCCAGCGTGGCCGGCAGCGCCAGTAACACCCAGCCCGGCGAGGACGGGCAGCAACGGTCCAGTCGCTCGGCCAGTGCTCCCAGCAACACCTCCGCGCCACCACCGGTGAGCACGCTGCGGGCGGCCTCCACGTTCCCCGCGCTCCACCGGTGCGCCTCCATCTGCGTCGTGCAAGCCGCGGCCAGCGAGACCGCGAGCGTCCTCGGCAGCACCACCCGAACCGGATCTTCAACCCGCGTCATCACGCACCCCTTTTTTGTCTCGTGGGCCGGGCCCGCTGCTCGGCCCCTCCAGGACAGCGCCGCGACCAGTCAGGGGACCAGAGGGACGTGGGGTGGATGCGGTGGAGCGGGTGCAGGACACCGGTGCGGTGCGGCCCCACCAGGGGGTGTAACTACACCGGCCAAGCCTCATCACCCCCTGCCAGGACATGGAATCCCGGTGCTAACGTCCGATCAGGAGCCGTACCGCAGCGGGGGGATCCCGGTGGACCGTGAGCCAGAACCGAACCCATTACGCAACGAGCTCGCCAGACTCGGCTGGGGCCCCGAACAGCTGATCGCCCGGGTCAACCAGCACCGGGCCCGGCGCGGCTCCGTTCCGCTGCACCGCAAGACCGGCTACCCCTGGATGCGCGGCGACCGCCCCTCCGCAGACGCGATCGGCGACGTCCTCGCCGTCCTGTCGCAGTACACCGGACGCCAACTCACCCCGAGCTCCCTCAACTGGGACCGGCCACGCCAGCGCCGCAGACACCGAACCGCACTGGACAGCCCGTACGAAGCCACCGCCGAAGAACTGCTGCGCGAGACCCAGGGAGACACCCCCATGCACCGACGCTCCTTCATCCTGCTGTCCGGAGCCGCCGCCACCGCACCGGCCCTGGACCTGCTCATGGGAGGAGCGCCCGCACTCGCCGCAGCCCAGGACGGAGACAAAGTGTCCCCGAAACTGGCCGGAACGGTCGAGCACGCCGTCCGGCAAGCGCGGGAACACGACGACAGCGAAGGCAGCGCCTCCACTCTGCTCTGGGCCGGCGGCATCTGGCAGAACGTCGGCAAACTCATCGCCGAGAGCCGCTACGACACCGCCGAAGGCATACGCCTGCACACCGCCTACATCGAGATGAGCGAAACCTACGGGTGGATGCTCTTCGACGCCGGGCACCACCCGCAGGCCCAGCGCGTCTACCAGACCGGCCTGCGCGTCGCCCGCGAAGCCGAGCACGCCCCCGGCATCCACCACGCCACCGTCAACCTGCTTGCCTCAGCCGCCTACCAGGAATCCTGGCTCGGCCAGTACCACGAAGCCACCACCCTGCTGGAAGTCGCAGAGAACCGCAGACCACAGGCCCTCACCCCACGCCTGCGCGCCGTGCTGGAGATGCGCCGCATCGCACTCGCCGGCCAGCAAGGCGACACCGAAGCACTGCACCGCGCCGACGGCCAGGCACGCACCCACCTCGCCGCCGCCCACGACAGCGGCGAACCCTGGTGGACACTATGGCTGGACTCGTCCGCCATCGACGCCCAGACCGGCCGGGCCCTCCTCGCCGCCCACCACCCCGACCTCGCCGAGCCCTACCTCGCCGGCCGCACAGTACTCACCGGCGACGGCTACCCCCGTGACCGGATGCTCTTCGCCAGCGAACTCGCCGACGCCCGCCTGCAGACCGGCGACATCAACGGAGCCTGCACCGCCGCCCGCCACGCCCTCACCCTGGCCCAGCACGTCGGCTCCCACCGCGTCCACCACCACCTGGACACCGTCACCACCGCCCTGCGCCACCACCACGGCAACCACCCCCGCGTCCGCACCCTGCTCACCGACCTGCCCCACGCCGTGTAGGCCTCCGCGTATATGCACTGCGCTGTGCACCTGAACTGCTGTTCTGCGAAGCCCTCGGGGCTTGCTTGAGCCGTGTGCGCTGTGAGGCGCACGCACGACCCTGCCTGCTGCTACCCTTCCGCGCTCAATTCGGTGGTGCCCGGCATGGCGGGGAACCCTGCAGCAGCGGGCACTTCAGCAGGCACTGTCACGTTGACTGACCGGGTGGGATGATCTTCTGATTGGTCATGCTGGGAGGGGTCGTCCGTGGACAGCGCGTCGCCGTCGTACAAGGGGCACCGGTACCCGGTGGAGATCATCTCCCACTGCGTGTGGCTGTACTTCCGCTTCCCGCTGTCGTTCCGCGAGGTCGAGGAGCTGATGCTCAAGCGCGGCATGCTCGTCTCCCACGAGACGGTCCGGCGCTGGTGCGCGAAGTTCGGGCAGGCCTACGCCAACGGCCTACGCCAACGGCCTACGCCAACGGCCTACGCCAACGGCCTACGCCAACGGCCTACGCCAACGGCCTACGCCAACGGCCTACGCCAACGGCC
>NZ_JBEOVN010000223.1:8388-11262 GCF_040295565.1 Streptomyces sp. NPDC002785
TGCGCCGCCGGCGGCCCCGGCCCGGGGAAAAGTGGCACCTGGACGAGGTCTTCATCAAGATCAACGGAGAGCAGAAGTACCTGTGGCGGGCTGTGGACGCCGACGGCACCGTCCTGGACATCCTGGTCCAGAACCGGCGGGACACCGCTGCGGCCAGGCGGTTCTTCCGCAAACTGCTCAAGAAGACCTGCTCGGTGCCGCGGGTAATCGTCACCGACAAGCTCCGCTCCTACGGCGCGGCCCACCGCGAGGTCATGCCCTCCGTCGAGCACCGTTCTCACAAGGGCCTGAACAACCGCGCCGAGAACAGTCATCAGCCCACCCGGCAGCGCGAACGCGCCATGAAGGGCTTCCGTAGAGTCGGCGGGGCCCAGCGTTTTCTGTCCGCGTTCAGCGGCATCTCACCCCACTTCAGGACTCGCCGCCATCTGATGACCGCCACCGAATACCGCACCGAGATGACCACCCGCTTCGCCATCTGGGACCAGGCCACCGGCGCCGCCGGCCAGCCCGCCGAAGCCTGAACACCAGCCCGAAACACCGGCCCCCACCACGCCCCGACGCACCGTCAGCGACCCACGCAGCCAACAACGTGACAGCGCCCGCCGAAGCGGTCGTGGGTGCCGGTCGGCTCCTGGACCGGGGCGGGATGGGTGGCGGGGTCGGCGAGGCGGAACTCCGCTCCGTGGCGGGGCGGGCGTCCGGGGTTGGTTCCGCGGCGCTTGCCGGCCGGTGCGTACATCACCCGGTCCGCGCGGATCCGTCCCAGCAGCCGTACCGGCTCCTCGCGCAGTAGCCAGGTCAGACGCACGAGGTCGTATCCGGAGTCCATGACGAACAGGATCGGCGGGTCGCCCGGTTGCCATTGCCCGGCCCGTTCCAGGCGGGCGTGCAGCTCACGGATCTGGGTCGCGGTGACTTCGGTGGGGTCGTCCTCGGGGCCCAGTCGCACCACGTCGAGCGGGCCGGTCCACGAGGAGCGGCCACCACCGAGGGCGGCGGCGATCTGGTAGGGCCAGCCGGGGATGGTTTGGCGCACGCCGTCGCAACGGCACGGGCGGTGGCAGTGCAGGCGTTCGGGCGAGCACTCGGCGTCCGGTCGGGGCCAGGGCGTGACGTCCAGTGCGATGGACAGCTGCCGGTCCGCCCCGCGCGGCAGCTTCAAGCCCGCCAGCGCCACGCGGAGGCGGGACACGTTGATGCGGCCCTGGGCCAGTGCGTCGTACATCGCCCCGTGCCCGCGCCGGTGCACCGCCTCCAACGTCAGCTCCGGCAGCGAGACCACCGGCCCGTCGGCGCACAGCACCGCGTCCGTCAGCTCGAACAGGGCATCCCCTCGCAGGGTCAGGCACTCGTAGAACTCGCGGCGGAACCGGGACAACCCGGTCAGGGCCACGACGCGCGCAGCGTCGTCTTGCAGACTGTCCATCACGGCCTTTGGGTTGATCGACTGTCGACTTCAGCGAGAAGACACGATCACGCAAAGGCCGCCCAGCTGTCAGGCGAACGACGAACCCCACCAAAAAATGATCTTGGTGGGGTTAATAGTCAAGCTTAGAGCTCGCGCGGATAGGTCAGGGTCGTCGGGCAGGGCGGGCATCCCACCGGTAGGCCGTCCAGGCCCGGCGTAGCAGCCTGCGGATCACGATGACCGCGCTGGCCAACGCCACCCACGCGTCCTGCACCACCGCGCGCCGGTCAGTCACGATCGCTAACGCCTTGAACCCCCGGTTGTGCCAGGAGTTGGTCCGTTCGATCACCCACCGGTGGGTGTGGTTGATCGGCACGAACTGCCCTTTCGGGGTGATCCGCCCAGCGCAGCCCAGCTCTTCCAGCAGCGCCCGGGTGGGTTGTGAGTCGTAGCCGGCGTCCAGGTGCACTGTGATCGACGGTGGCAGATGGAACCCGAACAGGCGCAGGGTCTCCAGGGTGGGGCGCAACAGCGGCGAGTCGTTGCGGTTTGCGCCAGCCAGGACCCACCCCAACGGCAAGCCCCCGCCGTCGACCAGTACCGAACGCTTCAGACCGCTCTTGCCTCGGTCCACCGGACTACGCCCGGTGTTCTGGCCACCGCCAGGGGCTTTCACGATGCAACCGTCCACCACGAGATTCTCAAGGTCGAGGCCGATGGCCTCGTCGTATGCCTCGAGCGCCAGCCGGTGCAGCCGCTCGAAGAGGCCATTGGCGATCCACTCATCCCGCCGAGCCCTCATCGTAGTTGCCGAGCAGGTGTGGTCGGCATGCTGCTGGTAGGTGCCTCCGAGCACGAGGCGAGCCAGGAGCTTGTCGAACACGACCCGGTCGGGGATGCGGGGACGGTGGCAGCCCAATGGATGAGCGGCCACTGCCCGCTTGGGCAGGAGGGCGTGGAACTGGTCCCACAACGGGTCGGTTATGGATGAGGGCAGGACGGGCACGTGACCTTCGCTCGGCCGTAGAGGGCGTTGACCAGCAAGACCCGCAAGGGTGTGCCGCCCCGAATGTCATGGCGGCACACCCCTGCGGGGCGAAAGTCACCCGGCCTGTTCCTGCAGGTCCGCTGCGGGAGCGGGCGCGGGCATGCGCCAAGCCACAACCGCGCCGGTCACGAGCCCCATGACGGCCAGCAGGGTGGCCACCAGGAACGGATCGAAGGAGTGCAAGGACGGGGCGAACCCGATCCCAACACAGACTGCTACCCCGGTCGCACCGCCCAGTTGGTCAGCCGCGCGCTGGACGCCCGAGGCGGTCCCGGCGTCGTCCGCGGTGACGCCGCTGACCGCGAGGTACTGGAGCCCCACGATGCCGAACCCCATCCCGGCCGCGATCAGGAGCATGGGCGGGATCATCGTCATGCCGCCTGCCCGCAGGGCCGCGATGGCCGCGATCGCGGCC
>NZ_JBEOVN010000224.1:0-11112 GCF_040295565.1 Streptomyces sp. NPDC002785
CGCAACACCGACCACCCCCTCCCGCACCCGGGGAAGTTCTCCGATCCGGGCGCGGCCAAACGGCAGCACGCGCAGGAGATCCTGGAGGACGCCCGCCGGGCGCGCAACGAGGCCGCCGAGGCGGCCAAGGGCGCGATCACCGCCGCGATGGCCCACGCCCCGAAGGAGCCAACCGGCCTGGACCGGGCCAAGCAGGAGTTCCTCGACTACGGAGTTGGCCAGGGCATCGAGCTCGCCCACTTCGGCGGCGGAATCGTCAAGGGCACCGCGGGCCTGCTGAACTTCGTCCGCTCGGTCAACCCGACCGACCCCTACAACCTGACGCACCCGGCCGAGTACTACAAGGGCGTCAACATGACGCTCGCCGGCCTCGTCTCCACCGCCGCCAACCCCGACCGAGCACTCAAGAACGCCTGGGACGCCGCCAAGGGCGACCCCACCGAATTCATCGGCCGACTCCTCCCCGAACTGGCCGGCACCAAAGGCGGCGGCCTGATCAAGGGCGGCCTGCGTGCCGGGATGAAAGACCTCCTCAAACGCCCCAAGGGCAAGAACCGGCACGGCCACGAACAGAACCCCGACTCCAACGGGCAGCAGTGCAGCAAGGTCAAATGCGCCAATGACCCGATCGACGTCGCGACCGGCCGCATGCTGCTCCCGCAGACGGACATCGCGCTACCCGGATCACTGCCCCTCATCTTCGAGCGCGTCTTCGACTCCTCGTACCGCGCCGGCCGCTGGTTCGGTACCGGCTGGTCGAGCACGGTCGACCAGCGCCTGGAGATCGACGCGGAAGGCGTG
Source organism: Streptomyces sp. NPDC002785 (assembly GCF_040295565.1). Classification (NCBI taxonomy): domain Bacteria; kingdom Bacillati; phylum Actinomycetota; class Actinomycetes; order Kitasatosporales; family Streptomycetaceae; genus Streptomyces; species Streptomyces sp. NPDC002785. The sequence continues at coordinate 802 of NZ_JBEOVN010000224.1, forward strand.
GTGTTCAGCTGCAACGAAGGCAGCCTGCTGGCCTATCCGCATCCCGCGCCCGGCGTTCCTGTCATGCCGACGCATGGTCGGCGCTGGCCTCTGGACCGGGTGGACGACGGCTACACCGTTACCGACCCGGAAACCGGCAGGGTCCGGTACTTCGTCGACCATGCGGGCGGGGAGCTGGCGCTCCTGGCTCAGATCGACGACCGCAACGGCCGCTGGATCACCTTCGAGTACGACGAGACGGGCGCTCCGACATCGATCGTCCACCACGGCGGCTACCACCTGAAGCTCACCACGAACGACGGCAGGGTCACCGCCCTGCACCTGGCGGGCGCCGCGCCGGACGGCACCGACCAGGAGATCCTCCGCTACGGCTACACCGACGGCCACCTCACTACGGTCACCAACTCCTCAGGCAAGCCCCTGCGCTTTGACTGCGACGAGCTGGGCCGCATCACCGCATGGACGGACACCAACGGCAGCCGGTACGAGTACGTCTACGACGAACACGACCGCTGCGTGTACCAAACAGGCACCAACGGCCACCTCGAAGCCCACTTCACCTGGGACGGCACCGACCCCACCACCGGCCTGCGCATGACGTCCATGACCAACAGCCTCGGCCACACCACGCGATACGTGATCAACGACCGCTCCCAGGTCATCGCCGAGATCAACGCCCTGGGAGCTGTCACCCGCTACGAGCACGACCGCTACCACCGCCTCCTGTCCGTCACGGACCCGCTCGGACACATCACCCGCTCCACATACGACGAACACGGCTGCCTCACCTCGGTAGTCCGCCCGGACGGGCGGGAACTGACCGCCGACTACAACGCCCTCGGCCTACCGGTGCGCGTCAAAGGCGCAGACGGGACAGTCACCCGACAAACCTACGACGAACGCGGCAACCGGGTGTCACTCGCTGATGCTTCAGGCGCGACGACGACCTACACGTACGACGAGGGCGGGCACCGCACATCCGTGACCGACGCGCTCGGCAACACCACCCGCATCAGCAGTGACGTGGCCGGCCTTCCCATTGAGATGACCGACCCTCTGGGCGCCGCCACCCACGTCGTCCGGGACGCCTTCGGCCGTCCTGCCATTCTCACCGATCCCCTCGGTGCGGTCACACGCCTCGAATGGAACATCGAAGGCAAGTTGTCCCGCCGTACCGACGCAGACGGTTCCACGCAGTCATGGACGTACGACGGCGAGGGTAACTGCCTCACGCACACCGATGCCATGGGCGCCGTCTCCCACTTCGAGTACACCCACTTCGACCTCATGGCCGCACGCACCGGGCCGGACGGCGTGCGCTACGAATTCGCTCACGATCACGAACTCCGACTCACGCAGGTCCTCAGCCCTCAGGGATTGACCTGGAAGTACAGCTACGACGCGGCTAGCCACCTCATATCCGAGACCGACTTCGACAACCGCACGCTCGCATACGAACGCGATGCGGCAGGCCGTCTCACCGCCCGCACCGACGCCCTCGGCCAGACCATCCGCTACCAGCGGGACGACCTCGACCGCATCGTCTCCAAGGACGCCGCAGGCGCGGTCACCACCTTCGAATACGACATCTTCGACCAACTCGCCGAGGCAACCGGCCCGGACACGACTCTCACCTATCTTCGCGACCGGCACGGCCGTCTCAAGTCGGAGACCGTCAACGGCCGCACCGTATCGTACGGGTACGACGCCCTTGGCCGTCGTACCAGCCGCAGAACACCCAGCGGCGCGACCAGCACCTGGACCTACGACACCGCAGGCCGACGCACCTCCCTCACCACCTCCGGCCGCACCCTCACCTTCGAACACGACGCAGCAGGCCAGGAAACCGCCCGCCACATCGGCGACGCCCTCAGCTTGACCAACCAGTACGATCCCCTGGGCCGCCTCACCACCCAGCACATCACCGGCCGGGACAACCGCAGCGTCCAACGCCGCGACTACACCTACCGCGCAGACGGCCACCTCATAGGCCTCACGGATAAGCTCTCCGGCCCAAAAACCTTCGAACTCGACATCGTCGGCCGTGTCAACGCCGTTCACGCCGCGAACTGGGCCGAGCACTACGCCTACGACGCAGCCGGTAACCAGACCAAAGCTTCATGGCCCGCAGCCCACCCAGGACAAGAGGCCGTCGGCTCTCGCTCCTACTCCGGTACAGCCATCACCCGCGCCGGCACCATCCGCTACGAACACGACGCACTCGGCCGCATCACGCTCCGCCAGAAAACTCGCCTCTCCCGCAAGCCGGATACCTGGCGCTACGAATGGGATGCAGAAGACCGCCTTACCGCTGTGACCACGCCAGACGGTACAAGATGGCACTACAGGTACGACCCTCTGGGACGCCGTTCATGCAAGCAGCGCGTCGGTGAGGACGGAGAGTCCGTCGGGGAAATAGTCTCCTTCACTTGGGATGGCAGCACCCTTTGTGAGCAGGTGACGCATAGCCAGGACATGGCAAACTCAGTCGCATTGACCTGGGAACACGACGGCCTACACCCGCTCACGCAGACTGAACGGATAATCTCGCCCGACACTCCCCGGCGAATCATAGATGAACGCTTCTTCTCTATTGTCACAGATCTTGTCGGAACCCCAAAAGAACTTATCGACGAGTCAGGGAAAGTTGCATGGTGGACGCGTACCACGCTGTGGGGAACGACCGCTTGGAGTGTCGCAAGTACAACTTACACACCCCTGCGATTCCCGGGGCAGTATTTCGATGCAGAAACGAGCCTGCATTATAATCTGTTTCGACATTACGACCCGGAAACCGCGCGCTATCTCTCGTCCGACCCTCTGGGTTTGTCGCCCAGTCCTCATCCGGTTACGTACGTCAAGAATCCACATACGTGGTCCGATCCTCTCGGACTTGCACCTTGCCCATACATGGACATCTATCCCAGTGGGAAGGGGATCGTGGCCGACCTGGACGAAAAGGGAATCATGAGCTTGGTCATCGAGAAGGGGCCGGACACCCCACGCGGTTCAGAGATGTTCGACAGTGCCATAAAGAGCTTCGGGAATGAGGTGCAGGGCGTCAAGGGTTACTGGCAGAACGGCGGGACACTACGAGACAATTTGGATTCTTTCAATTCTGCCGCCCGGAGTGCGTCACCCGGTGACATGCGAGCCCTCGAAGAGGCCGCACGATCCACCTTTACCGGCAAGATGGCCGCACGCCATGGATTCACCGATGTCGAAATAGTCGAGCTGAGAGGGCCGCATGGAGACTACAGTAACGTCGGTGTCGTATTCAGACCGCCTTCTCATTAGTCACTTCAAGAAGAATAAGGCACACCCATGGGAAATGAGTTCATACAGCACGTCACTGACAATCTTCGGGTGGCGCATCATCAAGGATTGTCCGCGACGGACCTCGGGAGGCTAGCAAAGGAACTTCTCGGCCCCGCGTTCGGGCCGGTTTCCTTTGTGGCAGTCTTTCGCGGCGCATTCGGAATTCCAGTAGATGTTCTCCAGCGAGCGCTTGCCTGGCAAGGGTTCAACTTTGGTGGAAGCGCCATCTCGGACGATGAGTTCACAGACCTCCTCGCCGAATGGGTCAAGAAACCTGAGGGGAAGTGAGCTGTTTTCAACTTGAGGTAGACATAGGTAATTTGGTCGGCTATGCAACATGACGAAGCTACTGGTAGACGGGTTCACGACCACGATCATCCGTGCCGACCAGGAGCTTCGTATGCCTGTCCAGCGGACGACTACGCGCCCGGCGATGAACGAAAGGTCGGCGGAGATGCCGAATGCAGACGAGGCAGGGTCCAGGCTGAATCCGTCGGTGATCAACAGCGTTTCTCGGTATGAAGCGCTCAAGGTGCTCGCGGAGCTGCCTGGCCAGGCGGAACCCCTGCCCGTCTTCGCCGCTCGGGTCCTGAACGGTCATGCGTAAGCACTCGACGACGGCACCCCCTGCCCACACTCGTCCTGCGTGCCCTGGCGAACCTGTCCCGCCGCAGTCCGCGGCGGGACAGGCGCGCCCTGTGGACCCGCACGGGCGTCGCCGACGACGACCTGTCCGCCACCGTTCTCGTCAGCGGACTGCGCCCGGCCGGTGACGGCCTGCTCGCCCGTGTGGCCCGCGTTTGCACCGAGGCAGGTCAGGCCATCAGCCTTACGCTCGCCCACGCCCGGAACCCGGGGGAGTTCACCATGCCCGCAGCTCCGGTGCCCGTCGTGCACGTCGTGGAGGACCCCAGCATCCTGGCACGGAGGATTTCTCTCGGCGCAAACTGAGCCTTTTCCTAGCTGGTGGTGGCGGGTCGTTGTCGAGGATGGGCTGTACGGAACGGCGAAGCTCCTGAAGGATCGCCTGCGTGCATAGGAGGAGGGATCCCAACGTCAGTGTGTGAAGACAGAGTTGGACTCTCTCGCGAACCGTACTCTATGTGAAGACCGACGACCTGTTGAAGGATTCGCCGCTGCGATCCTGGCGTGGCGGCCAGGCAGCGGGACACCTCGCCCCGTCCTGTACGCGTCCGGCTTCCTTGTGCTCGCTTCAGTGCAGGTGGTGCTGGGCATCGCGCACATGCGGTCGCTCCATGTCCCCCTGGACATCCTGATGTTCGGCCTGAGCGTGCTTGCGCTGGGCCAGGCGCTGTCCGCCCGCTTGCAGCAGCGCTCCGGCACCCGGTCGCGTAGCCGCGGCGCGAACCACCCTCGGCGCCGCCACCGCAGCCCCGGCCACGGGGCCCTGTCAGCCCGCCTGCTCCCACGTCCCCGACTTCAGCTCCTTCAGGAACAGCCCGTCGAGCACCACCCACCCGGTCGCCCGGTCCACCACATCCACCGTGCGGCCGTCCAGGGCGGGCGAGTCCGGCGCGACGGCGCTGGGCGGTAAGGCCACGGATCCCGGTGCACCAGTCACACATGAGGACATTGTGAGGGGAGGGATCCCCAGCAAGGACGGATTCATGCCCCGCGCGGATCGAGTGAGGTAGCACTGACCATGAGACTGACCTTCGACAACGACTGGCACGCAACGGTGACGGGTGAACCGCTGCCCATCACACCTCGTTTTTCGGGCAACTCCGTGTACATCGCGCACTACACGGACGTGAAGGAACGTGAGCGGTTTCTCCTGGCCACCTTCGGCAGCCAGGAATGGCTGTGGGACACGCCCGATGTCCTCCGGTTCGACCGGGAGAGCCGGAAGCTGGCCGGTGCCGCATTCCAGCTGCCGGGGGAGTCCGCTTCCACCGAAGATTCCGCCCGTGTTCCCGTCCTGCCCGCAGTAAGCTCGGGCGGACTCCGCGCGGACGAGCTACGAGACTTCCGGCTGGAGATGTGCGAGGTGCTGTGCCGTGCTCCCGGGGACGCCGTGCTGACCGGTCTGCGCGACCTCGACGTCCTCGACGAGCCGCTGGAGGCCCGCGTTGGCATCGCCCCCGACGTGGCCCTCGTCGTCCAGCACGGCGCCGTCGTCGGCTGGAGTCTCACGGACCCTGCGCGTTACCTGACCCGGGTGTTCTCCACCCCCGACCCCAGCCCGGCGTTCCCCGGCACCCGCCGACTACTCACGGAGTGCCTGGACCTGATCACCGAGCCGTTGATCGACGACGTGATGGACGGCGAACCGGCCGCCCTGGCCCGGCTCCAGGCAGTCGACGATGCCCTGCGGAACCAGCGCGACGACCGGCACCGGGCCGACGCCCTGCTCTCACTCATCGCCAACCTGGTCGAGGACTACGGCAACTGGTGACGGTCAGCCGAGGAAGCTGAGGCGCACCTGGCGCTGTAGGCAGCGTTTCGTGGATTGCGCCGGTTGTGAGCGGTCGCGTAGTTCCACATTTTGGCTGAGACCGGTGACGGGCCGCCCGCTGCTGAGTGCAGGGCTGGTCCGGCAGCTTGTTCTGATGGAGCGTCAGAATCGTTTCGTGCAGGTGACGATGGGCGAACTGCCGAGCGCAAGTGGAAGTGGACGGACGATGTCACAGGTAAGACGGTGCGTATGCGCGTCCACGGGACCGACCTCGGCCCACACGCCAGCCCCAACGCCAGCAGCGGCCCCATCTACCGCATCCAGATCGGGCACCAATTCCAGGACGAGGCAGGCAAGCTCTACCACGCGGAGATCGGGAACCCGAATAGCCCGAACTGTAATGAGACGGCGATCAACGACACCCACATTCCGTGGCCCAGCCATCTGCCGGTGCCGTACCCGCACTGAACTGGAAGACGAGACGTATGGAAAGCAAATATTATGTCGACTTCCTCCGAGACCTTCTGAGTCCCGACGAAGCGGTGCGTACGGAGGCGAGCGACCGCGTTCAGGACTTCGTGAACCTGCTCTCCGGCACCCAAGCCAGAGTGGTAGGGGACCTGATCGCCATGCTGGCCCCGCACGAGGAGTCCCGGGTGGCCCTGGAGGCGCTCCTGCACGCGCTGACCGATCTCGACGGATGCGGGAAGCTCGACGGTGTCGATCTCTCACCCCTGGGGAAAATCCCGGAATCCGTGATCCACGTGGAACACCGCGAGTACATGGAGGAATTCGCCCCGCGCGTCGCTGGGGCGAGTAACGGCACGGCAGAGTGAGCGTGGACTCGCGCCAACCTGCATGCGAGGCGCCTGCCTTGGTTGAGGGAGGTGGCCAGGGCCCGCTGTGACGCCGTCGTAGAGGTTGATCTGTCCGAGACCGCCATCCCCGAAGTCCGCATCGCCGGCGGTACTGAAGAAGGCGGGCCTGGCTGTCCGGGGCACTGGGACCTGGTCGACACACGTGCGTACGTTGTCAATGGCGGGTTCGCCCTGATCGGGCGGCGAATGGTAGAGATCGACTCCCTGGTCGCTGTGTGGCTTGGAGTCACAGCTGACGCGCTGGCGGCCATGTACAAGTCCCGATTCCCGCTCATGCAGGACTTCGACGCGGTCACTTGGTTCGATGCTGGTGTACGCAAGATCGCAGGTGACCGATACACGTACGGCTTCGGGCAGACGAAGGAGCACTACGAGCACCTCCTCGCCTTCCCGAAGAAGGAGCGGCCCGAGCCCCCGAGGGCTACACCGCGCCCTTCTACAAGGCCGACCGCGAGAAGGAGATGCGTGCAGCGCACGCCTACTTCTCCTCGCGGCTTCAGGAGGCCGTCGACAAGGGGAAGTGGACGCCGCCTGCCCGGTGAACGGCAGCGCTCCGCGCCGGACGGGTCCGGCGCGGAGCGTGAGGGTCAGCCCTGGGTGGCGTAGGAGACGAAGTCGTCCCACGCGGCGGGGGAGAGGGCGAGTTCGGGGCTCAGCTGGTCCTTGGAGTCGCGGACGTGGATCGCCTGCGTCCCCTTCGCCACCTCGACGCAGTCGTCACCCTGTGAGCCGCTGTAGCTGCTCTTGAACCAGGCCAGTTCGAACGTGCTCATAGCGCTCCTCGCAATCGCTTCAGCAGGCCCAGGGAGTCCTCGGGGGTCAAGGCCTGCGAGCGCAGTTTCGCATACCGTTGCTGGAGCAGACTGATCTCTTTCGCGTTGGCGATCAGCCGCCCGTTCTGCTGTCCTTCGGAGTAGGCGAACCACTGATTGTCCGGAGTCTCGGCCAGACGCATCGGCCCGTCCATCCCCGCGTGCGACGGCTGCCGCAGCGGCATCACCTGAAACTCGACGTTCCAGTTGTGCTCGATCAACTCCAGCAGCCAGTCGAACTGTTCCCGCGTCACCGCCTCCCCACCCGTCCACCGCTCCAGCACCGCCTGCTCCACGATGAAGCTGAAAGCAGTCGGCGGCTTCCGTGTCACCGCCAGCAACTCCTGCCGTGCCAGCCGCGCCGCGATCCGCTGCTCCAGTTCCTCCGGGTCGGGCAACGGCGGCACGGCCAGCGACACCGCTCGCGCGTACGCCTCCGTCTGCAACAGGCCCGGCACCACCCGGCATTCGTACGTGTACAGGCTGATCGCCGTCGTCTCCACCCGCGCCCACTGCCGGAACCAACTCGCCAGCCCTGCCTGCCGCGACAGATGCGGCGCAGCCTTCCTCAGCGCCCCCGTGTTCCCAAGCGCAGCCTCCGCGCGTTCTACGAAGTCGCGGTCCGGCATCCGGCGGCCCTGCTCGATCGAGGCGACCGTGTGCTTGGAGAAGCGGACCAGGTCTCCGAACTCCTCGCGGCTCAAGCCCGCGTGCTCCCGTAAGGCCTGGACGAACGCGCCGAACGTGCGCAGACTGTCCGACACCCCGGGCTCGGCGCCGGCTCCCGTGCCCGTTCCTCCCGCCGCCGTTCCCGCAGCGTCGTCGTCCGTGTTCTCGTAGGCCACCGTCGGCCACCTTTCGCGCGCACCCGCTCCGCCGTACCGCTTCTGACCCTGCCGCACCGACACACCCAGTGGCGCGTTCGGCCACCGAGCGTGTGTGTGCGGTCTCACAGCGTACGCACGCGAGGTCGGTGCGTCCTGGCGTTCGCTCCATGCGCGGGGCGCCCGCCCGCCCCGGCCCCCGTCCGTCGAGGAGGCGGCAGCTGTACTTCTGTTCAGGCGGAAGCGCGCGGTGGCTCACCTTGACGGGGATGTCGGGCTCTGCGGGGCCCGGACGTCGGCCCCGGAACTCGGGTCCCGGGTCTTGGAGTTCGAGCACCGTGCACTGTCCTGTCACTCGTTCGGGGGTCAGGGAGAGGTACGCGGGCCGATGCTTGAGCTTCGGGGTTCGGGGGCCGGGGTCCGAGCGGTGTTGTTCATCCGGGAGGCAGGAGGGGGTTTTGGGAAACCTCCCCTCCCTCCCCACCCCGTCACGGCCAGCAAGTATGACTAATTGTGGGCGAGTTGTGGCGGCCGGGGTCTCACCTCAAGATCGCACCCATAGAAAGACGATCTCGTAGCTATTCAGCACCCTGACCCCACGCTGCCCGCCCCCGCAGCCTCACGCCCGTACCGCAAGGCCCGCACCGGCTATGGCAAGCAGTCCATCCCCGGCCAAAGCCAACCCGGCGTGGACGACTTCGCCTTCCTGCCGGAGCGTGAGCGGTATGTCGCCGGGTATGTCGACCACCTGCCCGACGGCGCCGCCATGGACATCAAGTCGGCCCAGATCGTCAACGAGTTGCCCGCGGTCACCGGGGCCGGCCGTATGGACTTCACCGCTGGGGCCGTTCTGTATGACCTCGACGGCACGGCTGCGTGGTGTTCCCTGTCCACTGTGACCGTCAGGCGTCACGTCCGCCGTCTCCGTGAGCTGGGCACGCCCGTCTGGTTGCGGCATGGATCGCGGCAGAGACGCCGGCCCCGTTCTCGATCGAAAGTTGGCCTCAGGCGGTGGCGGAGCATCTCGCGGCGGCCAGGCCCGACTACGGAAAGTGAATAGTCCCATCCGGACGGCTCCCTGGCCCGCGGGTGTGGACGACCAGTCGTCGCGCGCCACCAGGTGGGCGGACTCCCCGGGCCTCCTGTCGAGGGCGCCTTTCCTTCGGTACCGTCCATGGCGCGTGTGCGTACGCCGACATGGCGTACGCGGGTCCCTGCTGGTGAACGGTCCGGATATACCGCCAGATTGGGCACATGACACCACCGCCCACCTCCGCGACCGGTCAAGCGCTGTCCACCGTAGGCGTGTTCGTTCAGCGCTTCAGCTCCACCCCGCGCGGCGCGCGCCTCGCCCGCCGCCTCGTGCTGCACCAGCTCGACGCCTGGGGCGTGCCGCACGGCAGCGAGGCGTCCGACACCGCCGCCCTGCTCGTTGCGGAACTCGCCGCCAACGCCGTCACGCACGGCCGCGTGCCCGGCCGGGACTTCGAGGTCACCGCCGAGATCCTCGGCCGGACTCTGCGGATCGCGGTCTCCGACACCCGGGGCGAACTCCGGCCGCCCGCCCCGGGCGCGCCACGCCCCCCGATGCCGCCGCTGGCGGAGACCGGCCGGGGCATGCTCCTGGTGGAGGCGCTCGCCGACCGGTGGGACGTCCTCGACCGCGTGCCCGTTGGCAAGACGGTGGTGGCCGAGCTGGATCTGCCGCGCTGACGGCCCTGGACGTCGCGCTGACAGGCCACGATGCCGTCTATAGGCTCGCGGAGCACGGCATCGGCGGCGGGAGGCAACGGGGAACATGGCGGGCCTGGTGCCACAGCAGCGGCGCACCTGGTGCGCCCGGGTCACCCACGTGGTGGCCACGCTCATCGAGTGCGCCAAGACCGTTGTACTTTTCAACACGCTGCTCGCCGACGTCCTGACCAGAGACCTGCTGCGTGAAGCGCGCCAGTTGGCGGGACTGCCCCATGAGAGCCTGTCGGGTGGCCGGTTGGTTACGCTGCGATGAGGTCCTCGACGGTGCGGGCTCGTGCGGTCTTGCGGTGGGATTCATGGCTCCACCG
>NZ_JBEOVN010000225.1:0-11108 GCF_040295565.1 Streptomyces sp. NPDC002785
CGCCTGACCACCCCGCCCCCCCCGGGGCGCGCGGTCCGGGGCGCCGCTCCCGCCTCACGGGAGCGGCGACCGTTTCGCTGCCCGCCCCAGACCAGCCCCGAGGCCAAGCCGCCCGCGTGCCGGGACGCCGGCCTTTCCCCTCACCGTTCCTGGGCATAGCCCAGACCCCACCCCCTGTGCCCCCGTGTTCGAAGGAGAGTCCCTGTCGTGGCGACCGCCGCCCGCTCGAAGTCCACGGCTCGGCGCAAGCCGCCGACCCGGACCCGCAAGACCACCCCGAAGCCCCCCACTGTTCCAGCCGCGAAGTCCCAGACGGCGGTGGTCGGGCCCAGTCCCCGGCCAGTGGCAGACCCAGTTACCGCCGATGCCCGGGACCGTGCCACCGACATCGCCGACCTCGCACGGGAGACCGCGCACCGCCAGGTGTACCAGCTCCTGGCCGACGCCGAGCTCCGCGTCCAGAGCCTTATCGACGAAGCTGCCCGGCAGTCGACCGCCGTTCGTACGGCCGCTGCCGGTCACGCCCGTCAGGTGAGGGACGAGATCGCAGAGGAGGCCGGACGGCGGCTGCGCGAGTCCACTGCCGACGCGGGTGCTACCCGCATGGTGGCGACCCGGGACGCGGACCGTATCCGTGAACAGGCTCGTACCGACGCCCGGGATACACGGACGGCCGCCCGTGCTCTGGCAGCACGCCACCGCACGGACGCCGCCCGTACCGGGACGGCGATCGAGGGCCGCGCCCAGGAGCGGGCCCAGCAGATCCTCGTCGATGGTGAGGTACGCGCCACCGAGCTCCTGGACGGCGCTCGCACCGAGGCGGCCTTGATCACCGAGGCTGCCACGACCGAGCAGGCCCGCGTGCTCGCCGCCGCCCAGGCCGACGCCGACCAGGTCCGTACGGAAGCCGCGAGCACTGCGGCTTCCGACGCGGAGCAGCTCCGCGCCGCCGTCGAAGCGACGGCGGAGCAGCTGCTTGCCGACGCGCGCCGCGAGGCCGACACCGTCACGACGACGGCGGCCGGTGAGGCCGATCAGGTCCTCGCCGACGCCCACGTGGCTGTCGAGCAGCTGCTCGCCGACGCGCGCCGCCAGGCGCAGGAGGTCACCACCACGGCGGCCGTCCAGGCGGAGCAGGTCCGGACCGAGGCCGCGCAGGCCGCAGCCAAGGCCCTCGCCGACGCGGAGACTGTACGCACCGAGCTGCTGGCCGGTGCGGAGCGCACCGCGACGGAGACCCGCACCCGCGCCACCACCGACGCCGAACAGGTCATCGAGCGGGCGCGGGGCGAGGCCGACCGGATGCGCGAGAGCGCGGACGACCACGCCGGGCAGGTGCGGGCCGGAGCGGAGAAGGTGGCCGCCGAGCTGCGTGAGGATGCCGCCCGTGAGCGGGAGGCGTCCCGTGCGGATGCGGCTCGTACGCGCACGCTGGCCAAGGAGGACATCGGCCGGCTGCGGGCGACGGTGGCCGAGGACGCCGAGCGTCTGACCCGCACCGCCCGCGAGGAGGCCGAACGATTCCTGGCCGCGGCCCGCACCAAACGGGACGCGGAGCTCAAGGAAGCCGAGCAGGCCCTGGCACAGGCCCGGCTGCGGGAAGCGGACGCGGACGTCACGCTGAAGGCCGCCGACGACAAGGCGGCCGAGGCCGCGGCGCGGATGAAGCGCGCCACCGACCGCACCGAGCAGGCCCTGGAACGCAAGCGCCTCAAGGACCAGGCCCGCGAAGAGCGGCACAGCGCCCGGGACGAGCGGAAGGCGAAGGCCCGGGACCTGCGGGCTGCGTCCCGGGCCGGGAAGCCGACCCGTACGGAGCGGGTCAAGAAGTTCGTGAAGGTCAACTCCGAGCGCCTGATGGTCATCGGGCCGATCACGGCGCCGATGGCGGTGGCGTGGACGGGACAGGCCGGGTTCGCCGAGGACATCCTCGGCTGGGTCGTCCCGTTCACGATTCTGTTCGCCGCCGCCTGGGAACTCAGCACGGCGTTCGTGGGGTGGATGTACCACCAGGCCCGCCAGGGCGGCGACGCCGGAACCCTCTACCGCGTCAGCACATGGATTTTCGCCCTCGGGGCGGCGGTCATGAACTTCTGGCACGCGTCCGGGCAGGCCGTGGCCGGCAGCCGGGTCTGGGACGCGAGGGCCCAGGAGTGGACGGAGCAGATCACCTACTGGCACTTCACCCCGAAGGCGGTGGCGTTTGCCGCGATGAGCATCGTGGGGATGGTGCTGTGGGAGCTGTACGCGTCGCTGATTCACCGCCGCACGCTTCGCGAGGACGGCAGGGTCGCCAAGGCCCGCCCCTCGATCGGGGCGGTCCGCTGGTTCCGCTACCCGGTCCACAGCTTCACCGCCTGGTCTCTCGCGATCACGGACCCGCGCCTGACCACGCTGGACCGGGCCTGGACCGCAGCCGGTTCACAGCTCGCGGACCGCAAGGCGGTCCGGACCGGACTGGCCCTGCACAGGGTCGTCGTCCCCCGCATCGGGACCCACGATCACGGACCGGCCGCCATCCCCACCGTGCTCACCCTGACCCGTACGGACCGGCACGGACCGCTGGAAAGCCCCGCTCCGGTCCGCCCGGTCCAGCACGGCGGGTACGCGGTCCGGTCCGGTCCGGCCGACCGGAACGCGGTCCACGGTCCGGTCCGGACCGCAGGAGCCACGGACCGGACCGGCGGACCGGCGCTCGCCCTGGAACCCGGTCCGGCCGGACCGCAGAGCGCTGACCTGCCGACCAACCCCGGTCCGGACCGTGGTCCTCGGACCGTGCCCGCCACCCAGAGCGCATCGGCCACGCGCGGGGTGACGGTCCGGACCGCCGATGCCGCTCCCGGACCGCAGGAGCCGGACCGCACCGGACCGGCCGACCAGGAAGTACTGGACAACGCAATCGGTCCGGACCGGAACGAGGACGGCGGTCCGGACCGCACGGTCATCACGCTCACGGACCTGGAGCGGACCGCACTGGACCGGCTCCGGACCGCGAACGAGCCGCTGAACCGAAACAACATCGCCAAGGCGGTCCGGACCGAAGGCGGCTCCATCGCCACGGACCGCGCCGGACAGATCGCCGTCGCCCTCAAGCAGCACACGGACCGCTGACCCGGCGGTCCGGACCGCATCACGTCCTGACACCGCATGGTCGCCACCAGCCCCCGCCCACCGGATCAGCCCGGCCGGCGACGACTGGTGGTGTGCCACGGCCGTCAGGGCCGACGCCGCTCCCGGCCCGCTTTCCAGGGCCCGGCCAGGAGCGGCTCTTTTCATGCACTCCCAACACCACGTCAGGAGCGTTCCACCATGGCGTTTTTCGGCCTGGTCGGCAACGACCAGAAGCTCGCACAGCAGTACAGCGACCGCGAGTCCGCGAGCGACAAGGCGGCCCGCAAGCGCCGCGAGAACCACCACCGCAACGCCAAGGCGGCGGACCGGCAGGGCCAGGCGTGGGAGGCCTCCGAGCGCTCCCGCCAGGACCGCGGCGGCTGGTGGCGCACCCGCTGACCACCCCGCACCTCCATTCCGCACACCCCCGAGGGGCTGCCGCACCGACACCCGGTACGGCAGCCCCTCGGGGCCTCAACCCCCTTCTGGAGAGCCCGTGCTGTTCGCCTGTCTGCACGTCCGCCGTCCCCGCCGCCTGAACCACCTGCGGCGTCTCGCGCTCGCCGACGCCCCGGTCACGGTCACCCGCCTGCCCGGGCGCCCCCTGCCCGCCCCGCCGGCCGCCACGGTCCCGCAGCGGCTGCCCGACGGGTTCCGGCCCGCCACCACCCCCACCCCCGCACCCACCGGCCCGGCCACCGCCGACGCGGACGAACTGGCCGTGCGGGCCTGGCTCCACCACGACCAACACGGCCACACGGACACCACCACCAGCACCGATACGGAGGCCCGACGATGACCGCCACCACCCACGGACAGCCGATCGAGCCGACCGACGTCCAGCTCTCCACGGAGCGCACCGACAACGGCACCCCGCCTCCCCCGCCTCCGCCTCCCACCCCGCCGTCCGTGCCGGACCCGTTCCTGCCACCGCCCCGGCGCACCACCCCGCCCCCGGCCGGCCCCCCTGCCGCTCCCCCGGCCAGGCCTCCGGCCGCTTCTCCACCGCCCCGCGGTGGCGGAGGTGTGGCAGTGGCCGACCCGGCGCCCGCGCCCACCGTGCATCACCACCACTACTACCCCGCCCAGCCCGCACAGCAGGACCGGCCACCCCGGTTCAGCCTGTCCCGCCTCCACCCCGCGTGGAACGGCACCGCCCTCGTCGGAGGGCTGCTGCTGCTCCCGGTGACCGGCAAGGTCTTGCACGTCTGCGGGGACGAGCCCGGGGTGCTGATGGCTGCCCTGGCCGCCGCCGGGATCCTGGAGCTGCGCAAGCGTGGCCGCTCCTGGCTGGCCCGGGTCCTGACCTGCAACATCGTCGCGTCGTGTTTCGTCACCCCCGCTGGTCTGTACCTCCTGGGCTACCTCTTCACCGGGGTGTGGTCATGACCGTGGGAGCGTTGCTCGCCGGCCTCGCCGTCCCCTGCCTGACCAGCGTTGTCCGCACGCTCACCCGCGATGGGCTCACCGACCGGGCGGACCGTCTGCGGCGCCCCGCGCCGGGGCTTGGCCTCCTCGCCGTCGCCGCCGCCGTGAGGTGGCCGTACCTGGCCCACGCCGTGCCGGTGCCGGTCGAGCTTGCAGTCTCTGTTGTCTTCTATCTGCTGGCCGTCTCGGTCAGCTGCTGGCTCCTGCCGCTGAAGCCCCGCCCGGCCCAACGCGCCGCCTACGACCGGCTGGCCACCCCGTGGGCCCTGGCGGTCCTCGGTGCCTTCCTGGTCGCCGTCTCCGGACCCGTGTTCAGCCTCCTCACATGGCTGACCTGGGGGGTGTTGCCGTGACACCGGGTCAGCTCTCCCTCGGCGGCCTGGGCCTGGCGGCTGCGGTCCTCGTGCTCACGCTCGCCCGATGGTGGCGCACCGGGCGCGAGGCACCGTCGGCGGCCGCCATCGCGGGCGGCCTGCTGATCGGTCTGCTCAGCGCCCTGTGCTCCGGCGGCCTGCTCGGCTGGGCCGCCCGCCGCACCGCCACCACCATCACCAATCCCCTCGGCAACGCCGTGGTCGGTACGGGCAGCAGCCGGCTGCTGCCCGAGACCGCGCCCTCGGGCATGAGCCCCGGCGGCGCCGTCGCCACGACCGTGCTCCTGGCCGTCCTCGTCCTCGCCTGGCGCTGCTGCGACAACCAGCTGCGCCGCCAGATCGCGGCCGGCGCCCTGGTCGGCTCGGCGGCCGGGCTGACCGTGGCGGCGTCGGGCCTGGCCGCTCTCACCCTCATCCCGGCCGTGAACCACCTCGGCGACCAGATCACCGCCAACCTGCCCTTCCAGTAACCCCCCTTCCCCTGCGATGTGACCGGAGGTCACCGTGCTCAACCTGCCCACGTCCTCACTGACCGCCGGCGGCCTGGCCATCGGCCTGGCCATCCCGGCCCACTTCGCCGCCCACTGGCTCAAGGCCAACTTCAAGTCCAAGAAGAAGGACTGGAAGACCCTGATCCCCTTCGCGGGCGGAATGGCCTACGGGGGCATGGCCTCCATGTGCACCGGCGGCCTGATCGCCTTCGGTGCCGGGGCCATCACCCTGTTCGGCAACGGTGCCGGGTCGCTGGCCCTGTGGGGGATCACCGGCGGGGACGCCACCCGGGCCGTCCGCGCCACCCCCGTCGAGCTGACCGCCGACGGCAACATTCTGCTTTTCCTCCTGACCGTCGTCGTCTTCGGTCTGTGGAAGGCCATCAAGTCTGAAGAGAAGAAGCTCGCCAAGCGCGGCATCATCGCCGGCGTCCTGCTCGGCCTGTCCGCCGTCCTCGGCGGCGCGGTGGCCGCCACCGTGATCCCTACCGTCAACAACTTCGGATCGCAGCTCCTCGGGTCCGTCGGCTGACCCCGCTCCCCCGACCGCCGTGTCCCGGCGCCATCGGTCGCCCGCACCCACCCGCACCGCCCCTCCGCCCCGGCGGTCAGGGGCGGCTCGTGTGTGCGGACGGCCGTAACCGCCCGGCCCGACCACCAGCCCCTGGAGAAGCACCGTGACATCCCGTCTGCCCGACCGGATCATCGTCGACGCCGAATTCGTCGACGACGAGCCCACCACCAGTACCACCGACACCAACGACGCTGCCGATGCCACCGACCGCCCCAGCCTGGCACCCCGCATCCTCACCTTCCTCAGCAAGGCAGCCCTCCGCGAGGCCACCGCCGTCCGCGAGGGCCTGCGCGTCCTGGGCGCCGAACGCGCCGGATGGTTCAACAGCGCTCTGGTCACCGACGCCCACGTCCGCGCCGACCTCCTCAACGACCGGCACGCCACCTGGCAGCAAGAGGTGGCCCGCGAGGCGCAGCGCCTGATCGAGAAGGCCGAGGAGCTGGAGAAGTCGGCCGATCAGCGGCTGGCCGAGGCCAGTGCCGACGATGCCGGTCCGGGCGACCACCAGCGTCTGGGCAAGGACGCCGAGAAGCTTCGGAGCGAGGCCACCGCGTGGCGTGAGCGTGTCCGGCAGGTCGAGCTCCAGCCCTACACCGGGCACCGCGAGCCCACCGCCGCCGAGCTCGCCGGCCACCGCAAGCGGATGGCCAACCGCCGCCGGTGGAAATCCATCGCCATCGGCCTGGCCGCCGGATGGGGCATGCTCCAGGTCGGCGGACCCACCCTCCTGGGCGGCATTCTCGGCGGGCTGATGGCCGTCGGCTGGGCGAAGGGCCGGTTCACCACCTGGCGCGCGGCCCCGCCCGAGATCCCCCAGCTCGACTACGCCGCCCCCGCCGCCCCGGTCACCGCGTCCGCGTCTGCCGCCGCAGGCCCTCCAGGCGCGGCCTTCATCCCCAATCAGGCCGCCCCGGCCGGGCCGGGGTTCACCAAACCGGCCGCTGCCGCCCCGGGCTTCACCGCCTCCTGGACACCGGCCGACACCCCCGCTCCAGCCGCGCCGTCCGGCCCGGCAGAGGGGGAACTGGACTGCGAGGAGACCGACCAGCTCACCGAGGCGATGCTCGCCGCCGGAGCGATCAGCGACGGCACCGTCCGCCTCGCCTGGCCCGACTCGATCACCCGCGTGCCCGGCGGGTGGCTCGCGCACGTCGTCCTGCCCAAGGGCGACGGGGTGACCGTGGAGACCGTCCTGCCCAAACTCGGCCAGGTCGCCGGGGAGATGGGCCTGGACCGGGCCCGGTTCTTCATGGACCCGGTCCACGCCTCGGCCGGCGGCACCGCCAAGACCATCGCCGTCGCCGCCTTCCAGGAGGACCCGTTCACCGAGCCGCGGACCTCCCCCCTGGTCGACATGGACACCGTCGACGTCTGGGCCGACGGCATCCCGGTTGCCTTCGACGCCTTCGGCGCTCTGGTCAACCTCGTCCTCAAGGACACCAGCCTGGCGCTCGGAGGGGCCTCCCGCTCCGGCAAGGGCGCGGCCCTGCGCGGCATCATCGCCGGCGCCCTGCTGGACCTGCGGGTGAACCTGCGCCTAGTCGACGGCAAGGCCCCCGGTCAGGACCGCTGGAGGCACCTCGCCTCGACCTTTATCGACGAGCCCGGACCCAAGGGCGCCAAACGCACCAAAGCTCTGCTCGAGGCCCTCGTCGCCGACCTGGACCGCCGTGCCGCGATCCTCAAGCAGTACGGAATGGAGCAGATCGACGACCCCGCCCTGATCGCCGAACTCGGCGGCCTCGAGCTGGTGGTCATCGACGAAGCCGCGGCCATCACCGGAGACCGCAAGCACGGCGCAGCGATCAAGGAAGCACTCTCCTCGCTGGCGGCCCGCGGCCTGGCGTTCGGCATCATCCTCGTCGTCGCCACCCAGGTCGTCACCAAGGGCGCCGACGGCGTGCTGCCCCGCCTGGTCACCGGCAACATCACCTGGAAGTGGGCAATGCGGGTCACCGAGACCACCGAGTCCAACATGGCGCTGAGCCAGGGCGCAGCCAAGGCCGGCTGGGACGCCTCCAAGCTCGATCCGGCGATCAGGGGCATGGGCATCCTGCTCGCCGACCGCTACCGCCGCATCCGCTCCCTCTGGCTCGACGGCCCCGATCTGCTCAAACTGATCGACACCATCACCCGTATCCGCACCGCCGCCGGACGGCTGCGCGGACAGTGGAACGACCCGATCGAAGCCACGATGCGCAACCTGAGCACTCCGCCTCCCGGACACGCTGCGTCACCGCGACCGGCCGCCCCGGCCGCCCTGGCCGACCTGGACGACGTGGACGAGGAGTTCGGCGAGGACCTGGACGACGAGTTCGACCCCGACACCGAGGCCGGGGAGGACGTCCTCGACGCCGAGGGCAGCGTCGAGGGCGACAAGTTCACCGGCGCAGACGGCGTCCCCATCCTGCTGCTGCGCGCGCACAAGACGGTCCTCGACGCGGGCGGCCGGATGCACACCGGACCGCTCGCCCAGGCTCTCGGATACGAGGACTCGCGGAAGCTCGGGATCGCCCTCAACACCCTTCTGCGGGAGGTCGAGGTCGAGCGCCCGGCAGGCGGCCAGCTCCGCGTCCCCGGCACCGACAAGCCCGGCCTCGGCTACTACGCCGAGACCCTCGCCACCGCCATCAATAGATACCGAGGGTGACCACCGCACCCCGTACAACCCCTACAGCGGCATCCCAGACACCCCGTCTGGGATGCCGCTTCTGTAGTGGGTCCTGACCTGCATGTATGGGTTGTCTGGGGTCAGAAAGGCGCCCCGAAAACCCGCCCGGCGGCCCCAGACAGCCGCCCATCAGGCACCACCCCCGACAACCCCAACACCCCATACACGCTCACACACCGCAACCCATGTGTAGGAGGCGAACACCCCGACAGCCCCGACACACACCACCAGCCGCAATCCCACCCCCTCGCCCGATAGGCCCCCGCCAAAGCCCCGCGACGGCGGGTAGACGAATCAGTCGGACAGCACGGTGAGCGGGCCCGGCCCGCCCGAAGGCCCCCGCCGAAGAGCCCGGGCGCAACCCCGCCGCCAGGCCGACCGCCGGCCCGCCCCAGGCGCATGCCGCACCGCGCGGCCGACGTTCCAGCTCTCGCCGAAGACGCGCCATCGGCGCCCCTGGAGCGCGTTACCGAAGCCGCCAGCCGCGGCCCCGGTCACCGCCGAACAGCGGGCGAGAGCAACTGAACGCCAGTGCTCAGCCTGAAACCCAGACAGTCACTGAGCGTGCCGACCTGGCCGTTCCCCCTCCCGAGGTACGCACCGACCGGCCTCCCCTGACCCCGCCACGAATACGAGACGGAGAACAGCATGCCCCGCACTCCCGCACCGTCCAGCCCGGTGCACGACCCGCACTTTGCGCCCGCCACCGAGGGCCAGCACATCACCGCCCACTGCGGCCCTGCGGCGGCTGGTTCCCCATGGGCCACGGCGGCCACTAACCCACCCCACCCGGCCGGAGTTCCGACCCGATCTCCACAGTCACGCCACGATCCGGCCGGACCCGACGACGACAGCCCAACGTCCACCAACTCCCGTGCCCACCGTCTTCGACCCGAACGGACTCCCATGAAACCGCTGTGGATCGGCACCTACCACGGACGCCACGACGGCACCCAGGCCACGGCCACCTCGACCCGCGACGGCACCCGCCCCGAGCCCTACGCCTGGACCTGCACCTGCGGAGCCACCCAGGCCTTCCTCACGGACTACGGCCTGGACCGCAGCGCCTGGCGGCACACCCACCCCACGCTCTGGGACCAGCTGCGGCAGAAGGCCGCCCGGCTGCTCCGGACCCGCAACACCCGCTGAGACCCGACGCCCCGCCTGGCCCTCGCCCCCACCGGGCGAGGACCGGACAGGCCGCCCGGCCACCGCCTCCCGCGCCCCGCCGACGCACCGACGCCAGCGGGGCGCGGTGATGCCCACCCAACTGCTGGAGGAGATCACTCGTGCTCATCCCCCGCCCGCGCCGCCGCATCGGCCGGCCCCGCCCGCAGCGCCCCGGACCCCGCTACCCGCTGCCGCCCCGCCGACTTCCCGGTACCTGGGGCGCGTGATGGACGACCAGGACCTGGTCGACGTCTACGACGACGGAGCCGGTGGCTTTCCCGAGTACGACTGGAACAGCGCCCCGAAGGGTCTCCTGGTCACCCGCCGGCAGTTACGGGCAGCCGGCCTTTCGCCGGGCGGCCACGGGCCCGTTGCGCAACTTCGCTGTCGCCGCTGCTCGTACCGGCCGCTCACCGAGTGCACGCACCTGGCCTGGCTCTACGACGTCGGCCTGGCGAAGCCCAAGCGCACGGCGACCCTGGCGCAGGAATGGGCGCTGGACCGGGCCATGGCGGCACGCCAGACCTGCCCCGTACCGGCCTGCCGCCGCCGCTACACCTTCTGCCTGCCGCTCAAAACACTCGGCAGCTGCCTGGAGTGTCACGACGGAACCCCGGCGGATCCACGCACCTACTACGCGCCCACGGCCCCGGTCATCCACCGGCTCGCCGCCTGACCGCACCATCCGAAGGAGAACTGCTGTGACCGAGACCCTCGCCCCGCCCGTCACCGGCCTGGCGGCTGACTCCCCGCTGTCCATCCTGTTCAACATCGTCGCCACCACCACGCGCGCCTCCCGAGATGAGGAGAGCGACGGCGCAGAGACCGCGGCCGCCGACCACGTCTATCGCGCGTACCCCGACACCCTCGGCACGGCCCTCGAGGAATTCTCGTGGACCGGCCAGCCCTCCCTCCGCGACAACGGGTTCGAGCCGAGCGCGGTGGCCTGCATGGGCGGCGGCCTGTGGCTGCACCACACCGTCACCGACGACGCCGACTACCGCGACGTCCTCACGCTGCTCGTGCCCTGCACCTGCGAGCGCGGATACGTCGGCTGGCAGCTTGAGGACGAGAACGACCTGGTGGAGATCCTCACCGAACTGCGACGCACCGACGGCCACACCGTGCACGACGGCGACACCGGCGGTCCGCACTGCGCCAGCACTCCCCTGCCGTCGCGGGCCGGAGCGGGCGCGTAGCTGCACACCCGGCATCTGACCGTCCCGGCCCGGCCGGACGGCGCACCCCTTGTTCCGACACGACACCGCCCCGGCCACACAGGCCGGGGC
>NZ_JBEOVN010000226.1:0-11051 GCF_040295565.1 Streptomyces sp. NPDC002785
AGCGGGGTTGCTTTCCAGTTCTTCGCTTTCGCGTTTCCCTTTCCGGCGAGTCCGACTCTATCAGATCCTTTCGGGCCTGATTCCCAGTCAGCGGGATTTGTCTTCCCGGCTGTTGGGCCGTTCCGACGTTTCAAACTCTAGCGGATTTTCCCGGCGACTCATAATCGAGTCTTCGAAATCAATTTCGGCATGCCGAAATTTTCCCGAGTGGGAGATCGTACTGAGTTTTGGTTGCCGCATTCGCGGCGGGATCGGTTGCCGCAGAACCGTTCCGGCTCCGTGGCAACTCGAAGAACCCTACGGATCGAGGAGGAGCGTGTCAACCTCGCCAGGTCAAGCCGTTTTCCCGCGTGTCCGACAGGGGTTCAGTCCAGGTCGGTGAGGCGGCCGCCGGCGTCCGGCTGGGCGTGTTCGACGCGGCGCAGGAGGCGGATCAGCATGTCGCCGAGGACTCCGCGTTCGTCGCCCGTGAGGTCCTGGAGCAGGTCCTCCTCGAAGTCGGTGGCCATGCGCATCGCCTCCAGCCACTTCGTACGGCCCTCGTCGGTCAGCTCGACGATCACACGCACCCGGTTGTTCTCGTCCCGGTCGCGGGTGACCAGGCCCTCGCCCGCCATGCGGTCGATGCGGTGGGTCATCGCCGCCGGGGTCAGGCCGAGGCGCTTGGCCAGCTCGCCCGGGCCCAGGCGGTACGGGGAGCCGGCCAGGACCAGGGTCTTGAGGACCTCCCACTCGGCGTTGCTGATGCCGAGGGCGGCGACCTGGCGCCCGTACGCCACGTTCATCCGGCGGTTCAGTCGGCCCAGGGCCGAGACGACCTGCTCGACCTGGGGGTCCAGGTCTCGGAACTCGCGCTGATAGGCGGCGATCTGCTCGTCGAGGCTCGGCTCCTGCGGGCCGGGCTGCTCGGTGGTGTCAGACATGGCGGGCAGTATGGCACGCCCTCCAAAGCCTTCGAAGTCCTTCGGTCTGAATTGTTGAGCTTCTAACTTTAGTGCTAAAGTCTTCGGGTTCGAGTCGTTCGGTTGGCTCGGCAAGTCGCTTCGAGACCTTGAGGTAGGTGAGTGTGACCAGGGAGATGGGTGCAGCACTGCGGCGGATCCAGCTGGGTAGCGCGCTGAGCGCGTTCGGGCTGGGGTTCACCGTTCCGTATCTGTACGTCTATGTGGCACAGGTACGGGATCTGGGTGCCGGTACGGCGGGAGTCGTGCTGGCGGTCTTCGCCATGGCAGCGCTCGCCGTTCTGCCGTTCACCGGGCGTGCCATCGACCGGCGCGGGCCGCTGCCCGTACTCGTCATCGCCTCGGTCGTCGCTTCCCTGGGCGCGGCCGCCCTCGGCCTGTCGTCGAATGTGACCGCTGCCGTGCTGTCGGCCGCGGTGCTCGGCGCGGGTACGGCGGTCATGCAGCCGGCGCTCGCCACCATGCTCGTGTGGTGCTCCAGCACCGCCACCCGTACGCGTGCCTTCGCCATGCAGTTCTTCCTGCAGAACCTCGGGCTCGGCATCGGTGGGCTGGTCGGCGGGCAGATCGTCGACACGAGCCGGCCGGAGACCTTCACCCTGCTGTTCCTCATCGAGGCCGCGATGTTCATCGTGCTCGGTGTCATCGCCTCCACGGTGCGGCTGTCCCGTGCGCCTTCCTTCTCCGGGGCAACGCCCACCGACGGGTCCAAGGCGCCGGGCGGGCTGCGGGCGCTGCTCTCGCACCGGGCCATGGTGCAGCTGTGCGTGCTGGGCTTCGTGCTGTTCTTCGCCTGCTACGGACAGTTCGAGTCCGGGCTTGCGGCATACGGCACCGAGGCCGCCGGAATCCAGCCTTCGACGCTCGGTATCGCGCTGGCCGCCAACACCGCCGTCATCGTGGTCGCGCAGTTCGTCGTGCTGCGTCTGGTGGAGCGCCGCAGGCGCAGCCGGGTCATCGCCTCGGTCGGTCTGATCTGGGCGTTCGCCTGGATCGTGGCGGGGTATGCGGGACTCGGGCACGGCAGCCAGACCATGGCGACGGCCGCGTTCATCTCCACGTACGCGCTGTTCGGACTCGGTGAGTCGATGCTGTCGCCGACCGTGGCGCCGCTGGTCGCCGATCTGGCGCCGGAGTCGATGGTCGGGCAGTACAACTCCGCGTTCGCCCTGTGCAAACAGCTCGCGCTGGCGGTCGGTCCGGCCGTGGGCGGGCCGATGGGGGCGGCGCTGCACGGGCCGTACATCGTGACGTTCGTGCTGTTCTCGCTGGGCATCACGGTGCTGGCGCTGCGGTTCGGCCGACGGCTCACTCCCGTACAGGATCAGCCGTCGATCGAGACGGTGCCGTCCAGGGTGGTGGCCGTGTCGCTGCCGGAGGCCGAGCCCGTGGCCGCCTGCGCCGCCACCACTCGCTGAGGCAGTAGGGCGAGTAGGGGTGAGTAGGGGTCCTGCTTCGGCAGGGCCCCTACTGCGGCAGGGCGAATTCGCACCAGACCGCTTTGCCGCCGCCCGGTGTGCGGCGGCTGCCCCATGACGTGGCGATCGTCGCGACGATGGAGATGCCGCGGCCCGATTCGTCCGCCGGATCGGCGCGGCGGCGGCGCGGCAGGTGGTCGTCGCCGTCGGTCACCTCGATGATCAGACGGCGGTCGGTGCGGCGCAGGCCCAGGCGCATCGGCGGGGTGCCGTGCTTGAGGGAGTTCGCGACGAGTTCGCCGGCGGCCAGTACGCCCAGGTCGCAGAGTTCGACGGGGAATCGCCACGACGTCAGGACGCCGGTCGCGAAGGCGCGGGCGCGCGGGGCCGCTTCGGTGCCGCCGAGGAGATCGAGCGAGGCGTTGTGGAACAGCTCCGCGTTCGTCCCCGTGCGGGCGGGGTGCTGGACCACCAGCAGCGCCACGTCGTCGTCGTGTTCCGCGGTGACGCCGAGGGAGCGGATCAGCCGGTCGCAGACCACCTGGGGTGAACCCTTGGCACCGGAGAGGGCGCGTTCCAGAGAGGCGACGCCCTCGTCGATGTCCTCGCTGCGGCGCTCCACCAGGCCGTCCGTGTAAAGAACCGCGGTGGAGCCGGGCGGCAGCGCGATCGTGCCCGATGTGTGGATCCAGCCGCCGGTGCCGAGCGGGGGGCCTGTCGGGTCCTCGGCGCGGTGGACCGTACCGTCCTCGTCGCACACCAGGATCGGGAGGTGCCCGGCGGAGGCGTAGACGAGCCGGCCCTCGTTCGGATCATGGACCGCGTAGGCGCAGGTGGCGATCTGGCTGGCGTCGATCTCGGCGGCGAGACCGTCAAGGAGCTGGAGTACCTCGTGCGGCGGGAGATCGAGGCGGGCGTAGGCGCGCACGGCCGTGCGGAGCTGGCCCATGACGGCGGCGGCTCGCACCCCACGGCCCATCACGTCCCCGATGACCAGGGCGGTGCGGCCTGCGCCGAGCGTGATGACGTCGTACCAGTCACCGCCGACCGCCGCGTCCGTGCCGCCGGGCTGATAGGTCGCGGCGATCCGCAGGTCGTCGGGCTGCTCCAGTTCCTGCGGGAGCAGGGAGCGCTGGAGGGTGACGGCCGTTTCGCGGTGGCGGCGCTCGCTGGCGCGGAGCCGTTCGGCCGCTTCGGCGTGGTCGGTGACATCGGCGGCGTACACGAGCACTCCGCCTTCGCTGCCTTTGTTCCTGTTCTTGTTGCTCCTGTTGCCCTTGTTCTGTTTCTTGTTCCTGTCTCCGTCTCCGTCGCCGCCGCCGTCGGTTTCGCTGTCGCTGTCCCTGTGTACCGGGGTGCAGGTCACGGTGTACGAATTGCCGCTGCGGGCCTTGCGGGACTTGACCGTACGGGGTGTGCCGCTGCGCAGGACCTGGTCCATGAGGGGCAGCAGGCTGAGTTCGGTGAGCTCGGGCATGGCCTCGGCGGCGGTGGCGCCGGCCGGGCGGGGTCCGAAGGCGGCGGTGTAGGCGTCGTTGACGTACGCGATCCGGTGGTCGGGGCCGTACACCAGGGCCACCAGGGCGGGCAGCTGACCGAGGATGTCGCGGGCGGAGAGATCTTCCAGGGCGGGGCCGCGGTCCCCGGGAGGTTCGCCGTGCGTGTCGTGACGCGTGTCGTCGCTCCTGTCGCCAGGCGCGTCACTGCGCGCGTCGCCGTCCGGTGGGCAGGGCCCGGTCTCGGGCTGTGCGTACTCGGCGCGGGCCGAGGGCACGGGATTGCGGTCGTCCCGTGCGGCGGCGCGGCGCTGCGTTCCGGGTAGGCGGGCGCTCCAACGCGTGAAGTTCACGGAATTTCTGGCCTCGTGTGTCGGTCTGGTCCGCTCGGGCGGGCTGCTCGGTGTCGGTCACTGCCGGCCGGGTCACTCTGTGCAGGTTTGGGCCCACCCATGGTCACACGTCCAGTGTGGCGGACCGTACTGACAGTTGTCGGTACGGCCGGGCCCCGGGCAGGCGCGCAGGCGGGCCGACGGGCAGTCAGCCGCCGTTCCTCGGCGGGCCTTCGGGCCCTGGTGGGTGGCCGGGTCCCGGCGAGCCGCCGGTGTTCGGTGGGCCGGTGGGCCTGGGGCGTCTGCCTCCTGCGGCGAGTTCGAATTCGGCGCGCGGGTGTTCCAGCGAACCGAGGGAGACGATCTCGCGTTTGAAGAGCCCGGCGAGGGTCCATTCGGCAAGGACACGGGCCTTCCGGTTGAATGTCGGGACGCGGCTGAGGTGGTACGCACGGTGCATCAGCCAGGCCGGACGGCCCTTGAGTTTACGACCGTAGACATGGGCGACGCCCTTGTGGAGACCGAGTGAGGCGACGGAGCCCGCATAGCTGTGCCGGTACTCGCTGAGGGGTTCGCCGCTGAGCGACGCAAGGACGTTGTCGGCGAGGACCTTGGCCTGGCGCACTGCATGCTGGGCGTTGGGGGCGGTCTCCTTGCCCGTTTCCGCGGCGGTCAGGTCGGGTACGGCCGCGGCGTCCCCGGCGGCCCAGGCGTGCTCGGCCCCTTCAACGGTGAGTTCCGCCGTGCATGTGAGCCTGCCGCGCTCGTTGAGCGGCAGGTCGGTGGCGGCGAGGATCGGCGCGGGTTTGACGCCCGCGGTCCACACGAGGGTGCGGGTCGGGAAGCGGGAGCCGTCGCTCAGGACGGCGATCCGGTCCTCGCAGGACTCCAGCCGGGTGTCGAGGCGGACGTCGATATTGCGGCCGCGCAGCTCACGGATCGCGTAGGCGCCCATGGCGTCGCCGACCTCGGGAAGGATGCGTCCGGACGCCTCCACGAGGATCCATTTCAGGTCCTCTGCCTTGATGTTGTGGTAGTACCGCGAGGTGTAGCGGGCCATGTCCTCCAGCTCGGCCAGGGCCTCGACGCCCGCGTAACCGCCGCCGACGAAGACGAAGGTGAGGGCGGCGTCGCGGATGGCCGGGTCGCGGGTGGCGGAGGCGATGTCCATCTGCTCGATGACATGGTTGCGCAGGCCGATGGCCTCCTCGATGGTCTTGAAGCCGATGCCGTGGTCGGCGAGGCCGGGGACCGGGAGGGTGCGCGATACGGAGCCTGGTGCGAGGACGAGTTCGTCGTACGGGATCTCGACGGCGCCGGTGCCGTCCTCCCCGGTGGCGAGGGTGGTGACGGTCGCGGTGCGCTTGGCGTGGTCGATACGTTGTGCCTCACCGATCAGGATCTTGCAGTGCGGCAGGATCCGGCGCAGTGGCACGACGACATGGCGCGGTGAGATCGAACCGGCGGCCGCTTCGGGCAGAAATGGCTGATACGTCATATAAGGCTCGGGCGTGACGACGACGATCTCGGCCTCACCGCTTCTGAGTCTCTGCTTCAGCTTCCGCTGGAGACGCAGCGCTGTGTACATCCCGACGTAGCCGCCGCCGACGACGAGAATGCGCACACCCGGCGGGGGGCCGGGGGGTGTTCCCCCGGAATCTGAAGCCATCACCACCCCATGACGCAACGTGCTCAAGGGTTTGTCCACAGCCCCGGCAAATTGTGTGACCGGAGGTTCCGGACGGGCCGCTGCTGCTGATCGCGGCGACGGTACGGAAGCTGCGCAGGTCAGGGGTTGGAGTAGGGGTGGCGGACGGGGGGCGAATCAGTAACCAACCGGCCCTTGCTCCGATCGGGGGGCGCTCCGTGCGGAACTACCCCCTTCTGAATTGACGCGGGCTCAACTATGTTCGTATGTCGTCGGGGTGTCGGGCTGTGACCATGTTCCACTCTCTGACTCAAACGGCGGGAAGTCTCCGGGGGGAGACGTCATAACCGGGGGAACAGCTATGCACATTCAGGATTCTCATTGGCAGACTGCTGCGGCAGTCACGCCTCATTCGTCCGACGAAAAAGGGCAGAACGGGGCATTAGGGGTAGTGGACACGGTGGGTCCGGTCGGCACGGTCGCGGCAGCCGGAACGGGCGGCACGGCCGGAAGTGCCGAGGTGGCCGGAGCGAACGGGCGCTCGGCTCCGCTCCGCGTGGACGCACAGCGCAATCTGGAGCATGTGCTGCGAGCAGCACGCGAGGTGTTCGGCGAGCTGGGGTACGGGGCTCCGATGGAGGACGTGGCGCGTCGTGCCAGAGTCGGAGTCGGCACGGTGTACCGGCGGTTCCCGAGCAAGGACGTGCTGGTGCGGCGGATAGCCGAGGAGGAGACCTCCCGGCTGACGGACCAGGCGCGGACCGCGCTGGGCCAGGAGGAAGAGCCGTGGTCGGCGCTGTCGCGCTTCCTGCGGACGTCCGTGGCCTCGGGCGCGGGGCGGCTGCTGCCGCCGCAGGTGCTGCGGGTCGGCGTCGATACCGATGTCGATGCCGACGACTCGAACGCGGTCGGGGAGCCGGCGGCCATAGCGGCCTCCGTATCGGGCTCGGGGCCGGGCAGTGCTCGGGACGAGACGCGGGTGCCTCAGCAGCGGCAGGGCGCGGCGCAGGCCGACCTCCGGCCGGCTGACGGGCGTTCCGTCACGGAGGACGGCATCGAGGACGACGACACGGGGGCCGGTGAACTGCTGGAGGTCGTCGGCCGGCTGGTGGACCGGGCACGGGCGGCCGGTGAGCTGCGCCGTGATGTGACGGTGGCGGATGTGCTGCTGGTCATCGCGACGGCGGCGCCTTCGCTACCTGACGCGGCTCAGCAGGCTGCGGCTTCGAGCCGGCTTCTGGACATCCTGCTGGAGGGGCTGCGCTCGCGACCGGCCGCGTGAATGGGGTGCGCGGCAGCGGAGTGCGCGTGTGAGCGTGGCGCGCGCGTGCGCTGGCGGGTGAGCGTGGTGACGGGGGCAACGCGTGCGCGCGGGGTCGCCTGAGGGTGCTGGTGCGCGGGCGTGATGTGCGTGCGCGCGTCGGCTCTCCTGGCCGGATGGCTGGGGTGAGCGGTCGGATCGGGCCGGGTGGCCGGGGTGTGCCGTCGGCGTGATTGGCCTGGCGTGAATGCGTTGGGCGTTGAACGGTCGGCGTGGCCTGTTTTGGTGGGTCCCACTCGGCAGCTCATCGTCGCTCGTGCGCCCCTCGTGTTCCGCTTCCGCATCCGGCTTCCACGTCTGTCTCCCTCGCTTCCGGCCTCCGCGTCCGCGCTCTCGACCGGGCCTGGACCGGGCGGCCCGACCGCCCACCGACCGGCTCTCCGCAGCGCCGGCTCCGCTCTTCTCCGGATGTCTGGCCGGCTCTCGTGCGCCGCTCGAATGGCTCTTGACCGGCGTTTGTCCGGCGTTTGATCGGCTCTCGCCGGTGAGGCTGCTGCCCGATGTCTGCAACCCACCCGTGCGGAAAAGCCCATTGAGCCTTCCCCGAATGAGTGGCTACTAAGACCACATTCGAGAAAACGCCCCGGATGAGTGGTTGCTGGGGCTGGAGGTTCGGCGTGATTGCGCCATGTGGCACGCTTGCCCGGTATTCGGGTCCGACAGCGCATACGGGGGCTTCCGCGATGAGCGGTGACGGGCAGCAGGAAGAGTCGTTCGACGACGTCTCCGCCGTGGGCGGTGTGGCGGAGGCCGGTGGGCCGTCCTCCCGGCAGATACCGAGTCAGGCCGGACCCGGGCGGTCAGGTGGTGACGCCGAGGGCGGCACGGTCCTGCCCGGTCCGTGGTCGGCACCCGTCGAGGCCGGTGTCGAGACCGACATTGCTGTGCCGATGCAGCGGAAGGGTGGCCACACCACCGCCACCGATGCCTCCGGCTCCGCGTTCTCCGGCTCCGCGTTCTCCGACGCCGAGCTGATCAAGCAGATGCGGCGGGACGGCGACGATCTCGCGTACGAGGAGTTGTTCCGGCGGCACTCGGACGCGGTGCGCCGCTACGCGCGGACCTGCTGCCGGGATGCGCACACCGCCGACGATCTGACCGCCGAGGTCTTCGCCCGCACACTGCAGGCGGTACGCAGGGGCAAGGGGCCCGAGGAGGCGGTACGGGCCTACCTCATGACGGCTGTCCGGCATGTCGGAGCCGCCTGGACCAAGACTGCGAAGCGGGAGCAATTGGTCGATGACTTTGCGGTGTTCGCCGCCCAGGCATCCCAGTCCTCCCAGGTGTCGGACGTGGACACGCTCGACCTGGGTGCCGAGGTGCTGGCGATGCACGAGGCAGAGCAGTCGATGGCGATGCAGGCGTTTCGCAGTCTGCCGGAGCGCTGGCAGGCGGTGCTGTGGCACACCACCGTCGAGGAGGAGTCACCCAGCGAGATCGCCCCGCTGTTCGGGCTGACCGCCAATGCCACGGCGGTGCTGGCCAGCCGGGCCCGCGAAGGGCTCAAGCAGGCGTACCTGCAGGCGCATGTGAGCCAGGCACTCACCTCGGGCGGCGACTGCGCGCGTTACGCCGACCGCCTCGGCGCGTATGCCCGGGGCGGCCTCCGGATGCGGGCTGAGCGCGGGTTGCGGGGGCATCTGGACGAGTGCCTGAAGTGCCGGCTCGCCGCCGGCGAACTCGCCCATGTCAACGCCGGAATTCCTGCGCTGTTGCCGGTCGCGGTCATCGGCTGGTTCGCCGCCGGGTATGCGCTCAAGGCTGCCGGAATCGTCGCCGGTGGCGCGGCGGGAGCCGCGGGCGCGGGTGCCGCCGCAGCGGCGACCGGTGGAAGCTCGTCCGGGGGAGCGGCCGGTGGTGCCGCGCTCTCGGAAGGGCTCGGTGCCCCGGTGAAGGCAGGTATCGCGGCGGCGGTTGCCGCGGCCGTGACGGCCGGACTGGCCTGGGCACTGGTCGGCGACGACCAGCCCAAGCCCGAGGCCAGACATGCGGCCAAGCCGGCTGCCGTGGCGCCCGCGGTGCCGACGCCCGCACCGCCGAAGCACGCACCACCGAAGCCCGGAGCGCCGAAGCACGCACCGCCGGAGCCCGCGCCCCCGAAGCCGACACCCCCGGAGCCCGCACCACCGAAGCACGCACCACCGAAGCCCGAAGCACCGGCGCCGCCCGCGCCACCTGCCCCGTCCCCGACTCCCCCACCGAAATCGACGCCTACGCCGAATCCGGCTCGGACGCCCACCCCCGAGCCGACACCGCCCCCCAAGCCGTCGACGCCTCCCGCGAAACCGAAACCGCCTGCCCCGGCCTCGACCCCGCCTCCGCCGCCCGCGCCGACTGTCTACCGGCTCAGCGAGCTGAGCTATTCGATGCTGGGTGACCACACCCGACCGGAGGTGGTGATCAGTGAGAGCAACTGGGTCTGGCAGCGTTCCAACCTGTCGATCGGCGGCACACAGTACGCGCACGGAGTGACCGTCCACACCAAGTCCTCGGTCACCATCCAGCTGAACCGGCAGTGCACGCGTTACGAGGCCATGGTCGGGGTCGACGACATGACGAGGGGGCGCGGCTCGGTGCGCTTCTCCGTCTTCAACCGTGACGGGACGCGGCTTTGGCAGTCCCCGGTGGTGAACCGTAACGACCCGGCCATACCCGTCCGGGTCGGTATCACCGGTCAGGAAAGGATCCGGCTCGTCGTCGAGCGGGTACATCCGGGCGGCGGCGTGGCACTCGCCGACTGGGCGCACTCGACCATCAGTTGTCGATGAGGGGGCCCGGGGTGAGGTCGTCGGGTGCGGCCGTCGGGTGCTGTCACCGAGCTTCCGGGGAGGCCTGGATTTCCGACGTTTCCGGGAGTTCCGCGGTGATGCGGGTCAGGAGATCGATGACGTCGTCGACCGCCAGTGTGCGGCCTGCGGCGCGCTCCGACTCGTACAGCTGAGGTCCCAGTTCCTCGCGCGCCTGTCGCTCGACCTCGTCCGCCTCGGCCTGTTGCGCCTTGGTTCGCGGGCCGGACAGGCGCCAGCCGTCGGCCGCCGCCAGGATCCGTACGGCAGCTCCGTGACGGCCCACCTTCGGCAGCACGGCCGCCACGCCGTCCGCCAGATGTCCGGTGACGACTTCGGCACACTGGGCGTCCCGCGCCGCGCGGAGTGCGAGTGTCAGACCGCGAATCCCGGCCACCGGACCGCCCTCGGCCCCCGTCTCGTGCACGGCGATCCGGGCAGCCAGCCCCTCGACCACCGCGCTGAAGTGCGACGGCGGGCTGCCGCGTCCGGCCGAGGCCTCTGCCTCGGTGACCAGCCGTCGCGCCTTTGCGATCTCGCCCCGGTCCAGGGCCACGGTGGCGCGCAGGAAGTGGGTGTAGGCGCGGGCGTCGTGCACCTGGTAGCGCTCCGCCTCGGTCTCCGACTCGGCCAGAGTCCGCTCGAAGCCCGCCATGTCTCCGGTCCGGTAGTCGAGTTCGGCGAGGCGGGCGAGGAGGAACGGTTCCTCGGCGTGCGCCCTGACCTCGCGGGCGAGCACCAGAGCCTCCTCGTACGCCGCACGCGCCTCCTCGTACCGTCCGCGCATCATCCCTGCCTCCGCGGCCGCGCTCGCGACCTGCGCGCGCATCCAGCGGTCGCCGACGCGGCGGCCCAGCTCGCGCAGCTCGGCGAGATCATCGTCGACCCCAGGCATGCCGCCGGGCATGTCGACGACCATGTGGGTACGGAACATCAGCGTGAGCCTGATGCGGCCGGTGCGGCTGCATCGGATGACACGCCTGACGAAGGAGTGATTGACGTGCTCCCTGGCCTAAAGTCCAGGGATTCCGGCCTGGGTCGTGTGACCCTTCCGGGGGCTTCCTGCTTCAACGCGCTGTGCCGGGACT
>NZ_JBEOVN010000227.1:0-10795 GCF_040295565.1 Streptomyces sp. NPDC002785
GAGAGCTCGGGGAAGGAGCGTCGTTGACTGACGACAACGCCGCAAGCGGAGTCGCAGGGCGTCGGGAGCCCGCTCCCTATCGTGGGGGAGGTCGTTACTCCCTGTCGCTCAGGAACAGCCTCCGCACCACGCGTTCGGCCGCGTGTCCGTCGTCGTACGGGCAGAAGCGCTCCCGGAATGCCGCCCGCAGCTCTGCTGTCCGCGCCGAACGCCACTCGCCCGACCTGAACAGCTCCAGCAGCTCGTCCTCGCTGGTGGCGACGGCGCCCGGGGTGTCGCCAAAGCGTCCGGAGAGCAGATCGAAGTAGGTGCCGCGCGAGGCCCGGTAGGCGGCCCAGTCCGGGGCGTGGCTGATGATCGGGCGGTCCAGGCAGGCGTAGTCGAACATCAGCGACGAGTAGTCGGTGATCAACGCGTCGGAGACCAGGCAGAGTTCCTCGACGGACGGATATCCCGTCACGTCCACCACCCGGGCGCCGTCCAGCTGTGCCGAGCGGCCGTAGAAGTAGTGCGCGCGGACCAACACGATGTACTCCGGCCCGAGTTCGCGGGCGATTCGTTCCAGGTCGACGTGAGGGACGAAGCCCTTGCGGTAGTCGCGGTGGGTGGGTGCGTACAGCAGCACGGTCCGGTCCGGGGCGAGGGAGAGGCGCTGCCGGATCGCGGCGGTCTGCTCGGGGGTGGCGGTGAAGAAGATGTCGTTGCGCGGGTAGCCGAGGTTCAGATGCTCGTATCCGGACGGGTAGACCCGGTCCCAGATCTCGGTGGTGTGCGGGTTGGCGGAGAGGGAGAAGTCCCACTGGTCGGCGTGGGCGACGATCTTCTCGAAACCGATGCCGTTGGCGAGGGCCGGGTAGGCGCGCTGGTCCAGACCCATGGTCTTCAGCGGGGTGCCGTGATGGGTCTGGAGATAGCGCTGGCCGGGACGTTTGGTGAAGCCGCCGGGGAAGCTGGAGTTGTTGATCAGGTACGTGGCGGTGGCCATCGCCCGCCAGTAGGCGCGGGAGCCCTCGATGACATACGGGATGCCGGGCGGCATGCGGTCGCGGTGACGGGAGGAGACGGCCCAGACGCCCCGGATGTGCGGGGCGAGTTCGAGGGCCTTGGCGTGGATCGCGGCCGGGTTGCAGGCGACGCCCCGGTTCCAATAGGCCCCGTACACCGCGAGGTCGGGGTCCAGGCGGCGGTGCAGGTCGGTGCGGTAGGCGGCGCGCATGACGCGGGCCCGGAGCGTCTTCTTGTGGCGGCGCAGGGCGGCCCGGGTGCGGGTGCGGCCGGTGCGGGCGGCTTCCTGGGCGCGGTGGACGGCGTAGCTGCCGGGGAGGGCTGCGGCGCGGTGGAAGGCGGCGCGGTCCTCGGGAGCGGTCCGGCCGGGGTCGGCGAGGACGGCGCGCAGGTGGCGGGTGCGCGCCATCTGGATCCGTGGGTCGTGGCCCGTCTCGGCGAGCAGTTGTTCGTATGCGCCGAGGATCGCGAAGTGGTGGCGTCCCGGGGTGGTGGCGAAGGTGCCGGAGCGGCGGATGCGGTGGCGGACACAGATCCGGTCGAGGGTGTCGAGCGTACCGGCGTCGGAGGCGAGGAGGGTGGCGCGGTGGACGGGGAGGACGTCCTCGTAGGGGCCGTCGGTGAAGTGGAGGCCGTGCGCGGTCCAGAAGGCGTGGCGGAAGAGGCGCGGGGCCGCGGTGGAGAAGCCCTCGGCCATGGGTGCCGGGGACGGGATGACGGGTGCCGGGGGCGAGACATCCCCCCACCAGTCGACGCGGTCGTGTCCGAGGAGGAGTACGTCCGGTTCGCTCGCGGCCAGCCGGCCGGTGATCGCTTCCAAGGCGCTCGGTCGCAGCAGGTCGTCGCCGTCGAGGAAGAGGAGATACCGGCCGCGTGCCTCTGCCGCCCCGGCGTTGCGGGCCGGACCCGCCCCGCGGTGCTCGGGGAGCGTGATCACCCTGACCCTCGGGTCGCGCGCCGCGAACTCGGCGGCGATCTCGGCACTGCCGTCCCCCGACCGGTCGTCGACGACGAGAAGCTCCAATTCACCGGGGCCCTGGCCGAGCACGGACTCCAGGCTCGCCCTGAGATATCCCTGAACGCGGTGGACGGGCACGACAACACTGAGGAGCATGGCAGCCGAGCGTAATCGCGCACCCACCGCGCACCGAATCGCGTGTTCACCCGTTCGGGGCAGTGCCGGTGACCCGGCGCGTCCGCCCCGGTTGACCTGGCATGAAGCCGCGCCTCAGTGTCGTCGTCCCGGTCCACAACGTCGAGGACTATCTGGAGGACTGCCTGCGGTCGGTGGCCGAACAGTCGGTCGCCGACATCGAGGTGGTCCTCGTCGACGACGGTTCGACGGACGGCAGCGCTGCCGTCGCCAGGGCGTTCGCCGCCCACGACCGCCGCTTCCGCTATGTCCATCAGCCCAACGCGGGGCTGAGCGCGGCCCGCAACACGGGCGTGCGGCACACCACGGCGGACGTGCCGTATCTGGCGTTCGTCGACAGCGACGACGTCGTCGTCCATGACGCCTTTGAGCGGATGCTGGCCTCGCTGGAGTCGACCGGCTCCGACCTCGCCACCGGCAATGTGTGGCGACTGACCGAGCAGGGGCGGCAGCAGGCCTGGCAGTACCGCTGGCTGACCTCCACCCGGGCCCGCACCCACATCAGCCGCGATCCGCGACTGCTCGCCGACCGGGTCGCCTGGAACAAGGTGTTCCGGCGCTCCTTCTGGGACCGGCACGCCTTCGCCTTCCCGGAGGGGAAGCTCTACGAGGACACCCCGGTGATGATCCCGGCGCACTTCCTCGCGGGCTCGGTCGATGTGCTGCACGAGCATGTCTATTACTGGCGGGTGCGGGAGGGGTCGATCACCCGGCGGCGTACGGATGTGCAGGGCGTACGGGACCGGATCTCGGCATGCGAGCAGGTCAGCGCGTTCCTTGCGGGCCGGGGCCGGGTGTCGAACGGCGGTGCGCGGCGCCGCTACGACCTCTCGTGCCTGCGCGACGACTTCGTGTACTTCCTGGAGGGGCTCGCGATGGGCGGTCCCGAGTACCGGGATGCGTTCATGACGGACGCGGGGGCGTTCCTGGACCGGATGGAGCGGATGGAGCGGATGGACGGGGTGGCCGGGCAGGGCCGGGCCGTGGCCCATGAGCTGCCGGTCGAGTTGCGGATCAAGTGGCAGCTGGTGAAGGAGCGCAGGCTTGCGGAGCTGCTGGCCGTGCTCGCCTTCGAACGGGCCAACGGCGCCGGAACGTTCACGGTCGGCGGCGTACCGGGGCGGCGGCAGGCCGGATTCCCCGGCATCCCGGACAGCACCCGCCTCGCCCGTACCGATCTCCCGGCCGTGGCACGGCTGTTGGAGGCTCAGTGGGGCGAAGACGGAAAGCTGCGGCTGCGCGGTTACGCGTACATCCGCAATCTGCCGGCTGCGGCGCCGCGCCACTCGCTGAAGATGGGCATGGTGCGCGCGACCCGCGGCCAGCATCTGCGAACGGTGCCGGTACGGAACGTGCCCGCACCCGAGGCGACCATCAACTCCGGTCAGCAGTTGCACAGTTATGGCCACTCGGGCTTCGAGCTGACTCTCGACCCGCGTCGGCTGCGGCCCGGCGGCTGGCTGGTGGGCATGATGGTGGCCGCTCATGGCACGGTCCGCCGGGTGGCCGTGCGGGCCGTGGAGGCGGGGGCCGTGCAGCCGCTCGTCCATGACCTGGGCGACGGGCGGCGGGCGGTGCTCGACTACCTGGACGGGCGGCTGAGGCTGACTCTGACGCAGTTGCCGGCCCGGTGCGAGGACCGTCGCATCGGCGAGGAGCTGGAGTTGACCGGCCGGCTGTACGGGGGCGCCCTGCCGAAGGCCTTGGTGCTGACCTGTGAAGGGGTGGCGGACCAGGAGTTCGGCCACCCGGTCGAGTGCCGGGCCGACGGCCGTTTCACAGTACGGATTCCGCTCACCGACCTCGCCGGGATGGCGGTCGCGCCACAGGCACCGCACCGAGCGCCCCGCGAGGTCGAGCCGGAGCCCGGTGGGCGGTGGCGGGCGCGGCTGGTGCTGGCGGACGGGTCGAGGGTGCCGCTGGCCGCGGCCCCTGAGGCGGCGCCGCCGGTCGTGGCCGATGCGGCGGGCGAGCTGGTGCTGGACCTGAGCGGGCAGCCGTTCGTGGACGGGGCGGCGTGGACGTCGGACGGTGCGCTGCGGGTGGAGGGGGTGACCGGCGCCGGGACGGGCGTGCGGCAGGACGAAGGCCCGGCCCACCTCGTACTGCGGCACGAGGCACTTCGCGAGAGGGTGGCTGTCCCCGTCACACACGAGGAGCCGCGCGCGGGGGCGTACGGGAAAGCGGACGCCGGGGCGTACGAGGGGCGCCGTTTCACCGCGTTCCTCGCGCCCTCGGTGGCCGCGGGGCTGCACGAGGGCCACTGGGACGCGTATCTGGGCGGTCGGCCGGTCCGTGTGCTGACCGCGCTCACCGCCCGGCTACCGCTCCGCCGCACCGGGGCGGGCACCACGGCCCCCGCGCCCGGCCGAGGGTTCGCCCTGGACCGCAGGTTCGGCGACCGGCTGACCGTGCAGGCCGGGCCGGTACTCGCGGTCGCCGATCGGGGCGCGTACCGCCGGGCCGAGCTGCGCGGCACGCACTATCCGGCCCGGCGCGTGCTGCCACTGCGGGACGCCGTCCTCTACACGGGCGGCGACTCGCCGCGTGCCCTGCACGCCGAACTCCTGCGCCGGGGCGTGAAGTCAAAGCACCTCTGGGTCACCGACGGGCTCCACGGGCACGTCCCTTCCGCCGCCGTCCCGGTCATCGAGCACAGCGCCGCCTGGCACGAGGCGCTGGCACGGTCCCGCCGGATCGTCACCGCCGACCAGCTGCCCGAGTGGTTCGAGCGGCGGCCCGGCCAGATCGTCGTGCAGACCTGGCACGGCACGCCGCTCGGCCGCTTCGGCGCGGATCTGGGCGGCACTCTGTACGCCGACCACCACGAGCTCGCCTCGCTGCCGCGCCGGGCGGCCCAGTGGTCCGTCCTGGTCTCCCCCAGCCGCCACTCCACCCCGCTGCTGCGCCGTGCCCTCGGCTACGGGGGCGAGGTCCTGGAGGCGGGTTCCCCCGCCAACGATCTGCTCTTCGCCGCCGATCGGGCCAAGACCGCCGAGCGGGTACGGCACAGGCTCGGCATCCCGGACGGCCGCCGGGTCGTGCTGTACGCGCCGACCTACCGTGACCAGCTGGCCCACCTGCCCGGCACCGGCGGCGAGCGACCCCGTTACCGCTGGGATCCGGCGCTCGACCTGGCAGCGCTGGCGCGGTCCCTCGGCGACGGCCACACCGTGCTGGTCCGGCGCCACCCGCGGGTGACCGGCAGCGTGCCCGAGGGACATGGCGTACGCGATGTGTCGGCGCACCCGGACACCGCGGAGCTGCTGCTGATCGCCGATGTGCTGGTCACGGACTATGCGGGGCTGATGTTCGACTACGCGCACACGGGCCGCCCGATGCTCTTCCACACCTACGACCTCGAGCACTACCGCGACACGGTGCGCGGTTTCTGCCTGGACTTCGAGACCCGTGCGCCGGGGCCGCTGCTCGTCGGCACGGACGAGATCGCCGGGGTCCTGCGCGATTCCCGCGCACTGACCGCGTCGGCGGCCCGGCACGCGGAGGCGTACGAGAGTTTCCGCCGGGACTTCTGCGACCTGGACGACGGCGGGGCGGCTGCGCGGGTCGCGGACCGGCTGCTCGCCGAGCGGTAGTGCCTAAGGGCTGTCCCGTAATCCCTGACGGGCGCACGACGACAGCTACGGCACCTCGCCGCGTTGTCGAAACGTCCGAATACATCCAGTATGCGGACGCCCCTCCGCCTTGCGATGCACCGCATCTGACGCCGCGCGCTGATCCACCAGGGATTACGGGACAGCCCTTACCCGGCTCAGTTCTTGAGAGCGGCGACGGCGGATGCCGCCAGGTCGTCGAGGTAGCCCTTGGGTAGCGGGGTGCGGACGACGGCGAGCCGCCAGTAGAGCGGGCCGACGATCAGGTCCAGCGCACGGTCCGGGTCGCTGTCCTCGGGCAGCTCGCCGCGCGCCACGGCGTCCCGTACGACGACGGCGGCGATGCCCCGATGCGGGTCCAGCAGAGCGGCCTTGATCGTCTCGGAGATCTCCGGGCTGCGGGCCGCCTCGACCAGCAGGTCCGGGATGACCTGCGAGGCGACGGGGTGGCGCAGGGCGTAGGAGGCGAGTTCCAGTACGGCGCGGACATCCCCGTACAGCGAACCGGTCGCCGGAGCCGGCATGCCCTGGACGGCGACGGCGGAGACCAGGTCGAGGACCAGGGCCAGCTTGGACTTCCAGCGGCGATAGACGGCGGTCTTGCCGACACCCGCGCGCCGGGCGATGCCCTCCATCGACATCCGCGCGAAGCCCACCGCGGCCAACTCCTCGAAGACGGCGCTGCGAATCGCATCGGTGACGTCCTCGCGCAGCACGGCGGCTCCGGCGGGGACACGGCGGCGGGTTCCCGGGTCGGTGGTCATGACCGAATCATAGTCCGTAACGACGAAACGGTTGCGTTGCGACGTGGATGCGCCCTACCCTCAGCGTTGCGACGATACGGTTCCGTCCCGTCGGTCGTCGTGTTCCTGCCCTCCCGTCGAAAGCGATCGTGGTGAGCCAGACAACAACCCCAGCGGCCCCGGCCGACACGCCTGCCGGTACGCCCCTTCCGGTGTACGCACCGGGTGAGCTAGCCGCGCTCGCCGCCCGCCACGGACTGACCATGAGCGGAGCCCGGCCCTCGCTGGGCGCGTACATCCGGCAGCTGTGGGGGCGGCGGCACTTCATCACGGCATTCGCCACCGCCAAGCTGACCGCCCAGTACAGCCAGGCGAAGCTCGGCCAGATCTGGCAGATCATGACCCCGCTGCTGAACGCGACGGTCTACTACTTCATCTTCGGCGTCCTGATGAACACGAAGCGCAACATCGAGGACTTCGTTCCGTTCCTCGTCACCGGCGTGTTCATCTGGACCTTCACCAGCAGCTCGATCACCGCGGGCACCCGTGCGATCAGCGGCAACCTCGGCCTCGTCCGGGCCCTGCACTTCCCGCGCGCCTCGCTGCCGATCGCGCTGGCCCTGCAGCAGCTCCAGCAGCTGCTGTTCTCGCTGGGCGCGCTGGTGCTGATTCTGGTGGGGTTCGGGCAGTTCCCCAGGCCGTCCTGGCTGCTGGCGATTC
The DNA here is from genome assembly GCF_040295565.1 of Streptomyces sp. NPDC002785. Classification (NCBI taxonomy): domain Bacteria; kingdom Bacillati; phylum Actinomycetota; class Actinomycetes; order Kitasatosporales; family Streptomycetaceae; genus Streptomyces; species Streptomyces sp. NPDC002785. Next base: position 7,236 of record NZ_JBEOVN010000227.1, read on the forward strand.
CGGCGCTGTTCCTGCAGGCAGTGTTCAACACCGGTGTCTCCATGGTGGTGGCACGGCTGGCCGCCCGGACGCCGGACATCGCCCAGCTGATGCCGTTCGTCCTGCGCACCTGGATGTACGCCTCGGGCGTCATGTGGAGCGTGGACACGATGCTCGAGGGGGACCGGGTTCCGCACTTCGTGATGGTGATGCTGGAGTGCAATCCGGCGGCGGTCTTCATCGACCTGATGCGGTTCGCGCTCATCGACAGCTTCGGCGCGTCCCATCTGCCGCCGCATGCGTGGGCGATCGCCGCGGGCTGGGCGCTCGTGTGCGGCGTGGGCGGATTCGTGTACTTCTGGCAGGCGGAAGAGCGGTACGGACGTGGCTGACAACATGGCTGACTACAACGAGCGGGTGCCGACCGTCGTCGTGGACGACGTCCACATCACGTACAAGGTCAATGGCGCTCGTACCGGAAAGGGCAGCGCCACCTCGGCGCTCAGCCGGATCGTCTCGCGCCGGCAGACGCCCGGGGTGCGCGAGGTCCACGCCGTGAAGGGGGTGAGCTTCGCCGCGTACAAGGGCGAGGCCATCGGCCTGATCGGTTCCAACGGCTCGGGGAAGTCGACGTTGCTGAAGGCGATCGCCGGTCTGCTGCCCGCGACGAAGGGCCGGGTGCACACCCAGGGCCAGCCCTCGCTGCTCGGGGTGAACGCGGCGCTGATGAGCGATCTGACCGGCGAGCGCAACGTCGTGCTCGGCGGCCTCGCGATGGGTATGACACGGGCCCAGGTCCGCGAGCGCTACCAGGGAATCGTCGACTTCTCCGGCATCAACGAGAAGGGCGACTTCATCACGCTGCCGATGCGGACGTACTCGTCCGGCATGGGCGCCCGGCTGCGCTTCTCGATCGCGGCCGCCAAGAGCCATGACGTCCTCCTGATCGACGAGGCACTGTCCACCGGCGACGCCAGGTTCCAGCGGCGCAGCAAGGAGCGGATCAAGGAGCTGCGCAAGGAGGCGGGCACGGTCTTCCTGGTCAGCCACAGCAACAAGTCGATCACCGAGACCTGCGACCGGGCGATCTGGCTGGAGGCGGGGACGCTGCGGATGGACGGTCCGGCGGACGAGGTCGTGGCCGCGTACGAGAAGTTCACCGGCAAGAAGTAGCGGCGCGGGCGGCGGGCCAGGGAGAACGTCCGGGGCGGTCGGGGCGGTCGGGGCGGTCGGGGCGATAAACTCCCGTGCCGCACAACGGGGTTGTCCGGATACCGCTCAGGAGACACATTCAGGACGGCGTACCCGGGACCGCTGCGGGCGGACGATCCGCGGGAGATCTCCGCTCAGCCCGAACCCGCCGGCGCCCAACACCAAAACCCGAGCCCAAAGGTCGAGCCCGTCCGGCGATGGGGGCGGGGCGGTCGCCGGGCACCCCGGCAACCGCCCCGCCCCCATCAGCCCCTACGCGTGCGTACGCAGCAGCGTCCGCATCGTCCGCATGGCCACCGACAGATTCGCCAGGTCGAACGCTTCCGACCCTCGGATCTCCTCAAGCGTGGAACGCGACCGTGTAAGGATCGCCGCGTTCTTCTCCTCCCACGCCTTGAACCGCTCCTCCGGTGTAGAGGTCCCGTTGCCCACGGACAGCACATCCGCGGTGAGCGCGGCATGCGCGGCGTACAGGTCCTCGCGGATGGAGGCGCGGGCCATGGACTGCCAGCGGTCGGCCCGCGGCAGCTCGATGATCCGGTCCATCAGCTGGGTGATGCCCAGCCGGTCCGCGAGGTCGTAGTACACCTCGGCGACGGAGAGCGGGTCCTTGCCGGTGCGGTCCGCGATCGCCACGATGTCCAGCACCGGGAAGGCGGAGGAGAATCCGGCGACCCGCTGGGCCAGCTCGCCCGGGACACCCGCCTCGGTGAGCTCGTCCAGGATCGACTGGTACCACTCCAGGTCGGTGCCCATCAGCATCTTGGGCAGCTCGGCCCAGACCTGCTCGACACCCGCCTTGAAGAAGCCGATTGTCCCGGCGATCTCCAGCGGCTGCGGCCGGTTGCCGAGCAGCCAGCGCGAACCGCGCTCGACGAGCCGGCGCGAGTGCAGCCGGATCCGGGTCTGCACATCGGCGGCGACCGTGTTGTCGAGCGCCTCGACGGCGTCCCACACCTGGCCGAGGCCGAAGATCTCGCGGGCCGCGAACTGCGCCCGCACAATCTCCTCGATCGAGGCGCCGGTCTCTTCCCGCAGCCGGTGCAGGAAGGTCGAACCACCGCTGTTCACGGTGTCGTTGACCAGAACCGTGGTGATGATCTCGCGACGCAGCGCGTGCCCGTCGACCGCCTCGGGGAACTGCTCGCGCAGCTGCTGCGGGAAGTAGGCGTGCAGCAGCTTCTGCAGGTGCGGGTCGTCCGGCAGGCTGGTCTTGATCAGCTCCCGGGCCGCCGTGATCTTCGTGTACGCGAGCAGCACGGCCAGTTCGGGCTGGCTGAGCCCCTTGCCGGCGTTCAGCAGTTCACGGATCTGCCGGTCGCTGGGCAGGAACTCCAGCCCGCGGTCGAGGTCCCCGTCACGGCCCAGCCGGCGCATGAAGCGCTGGTGGGCGTGGAGCAGGGAGGACGTCTGGGCCGTGGCGTTGGCGAGCGCCACGTTCTGCGCGTAGTTGTTGCGCAGCACCAGACGGCCGATCTCGTCGGTCATCTCGGCGAGCAGCTTGTTGCGCTGCTTGACGGTCATGTCGCCGTCCCGGACCAGACCGTTGAGCAGGATCTTGATGTTCACCTCGTGGTCGGAGGTGTCCACACCGGCGCTGTTGTCGATCGCGTCGGTGTTGATCCGGCCGCCGTTGCGGGCGAACTCGATCCGGCCGAGCTGGGTGGCACCGAGGTTGCCGCCCTCGCCGACGACCTTGGCCCGCAGGTCCTGGCCGTTGACGCGGATCGCGTCGTTGGCCTTGTCGCCGACGTCCGGGTTCGACTCGGCGGACGACTTGATGTACGTACCGATGCCGCCGTTCCACAGCAGGTCGACGCGGGCCTTGAGGATGGTCTGCATCAGCTCGGCCGGCGTCATCTTCGTGACACCCGACTCGATGCCGAGCGCCTCACGCATGTGCGCGTTGACCGGGATGGACTTGGCGCTGCGCGGGTGGACGCCACCGCCCGCGGAGAGCAGCTTCTTGTTGTAGTCGGCCCAGGAGCTGCGCGGCAGGTCGAAGAGGCGGCGCCGCTCGGCGTACGAGGTGGCGGCGTCCGGGTTCGGGTCGATGAAGATGTGCCGGTGGTCGAAGGCGGCGACGAGCCGGATGTGCTCGGAGAGCAGCATGCCGTTGCCGAACACGTCACCCGACATGTCACCGACGCCGACGACGGTGAAGTCCTCGGTCTGGGTGTCGTGGCCGAGCTCGCGGAAGTGCCGCTTGACGGACTCCCAGGCGCCGCGGGCGGTGATGCCCATGCCCTTGTGGTCGTAACCGGCGGAACCGCCTGCCCTTGCCGCGGCTCAGCCTGTCGTCGATGCCGAGCTCCCGGGCCAGCCGGGACAACACCTGCGCGCCCGCCAGCTCCTGGAAACCGCCCGCG
>NZ_JBEOVN010000228.1:0-10700 GCF_040295565.1 Streptomyces sp. NPDC002785
GCCCCGAGCCCTGTTGCAGGACTCGGGGCAACGGGCGTATCGGGCCGCACTGCTCTGCTCTCAATGCGGGCGGCTCTCCTTGCGCTCACGTACGACATGGATAGTGCCGGTGGCCGTGACCACCGCCAGCGCCGTTCCGGCGGCGATCTCCGCGGCGTTCACCCTGTCGACGCCGCCACCGAGTCCGCCCTGTGCACCGGCGGCGAGACCCGGGTGCTCGTGGCGGGTGCGTCAGAGGCCGCGCCGACCGTGAGACCGGCCTTCGCCGTGGAGCCGGGGGACGCATTACAGATGAACGTCACCTCGTAGGCGGCGCCAGGTTTTGCGTCCCAGTCGACCGTGGCCGCGACGGCACCGCCCCTGGGAATGGTGACCGTGTCTGAACACTCCGGAGCCGACTGTGGCGGTTGTAGAGCACCCCCGGGCGGCCAGGACGACCTGGCTCCCCGGCGCGATCACCGACGGAGTGACGGTGTATCCGGTCGCGGAGGACGCGCCTCCCGACGTCGCGGCGCATGCGGTTGCAGCCGGAGCAGTCAGGGCGAGAGTGGCGGCGCCGAGCAGGGCGACGGGTGCGACACCTATTGCGTCCATGGGTGAATCCTCCGGGTCCCCGAGGAGCAGTTGCGGAACGGATTTCCACATAGCGTCAGAAATGCACCTCGACGGGCCAAACGCTAGAAGTTGCGCTTTTCGCTCGCGATCGGAGTGCGCCGCCCGGGGCACCGGTTTCCCCCGAGCGGCGCACCGCCGGCATTTCTGCGGACCGCTATCGGCCCGCCGCTCCGGGGATCAGATCGAGGAACGGTGCCGCGGTGGCCGAGATGCCCCGGCCGAAGGGGGAGTCGAAGTCCCAGATCAGAAAGAGCAGAAAGGCGATCAGGACGCTGAAGAGGCTGGCCAGCAGCAGTTCGCGGAAGGTCCTGCGGATCTGCAGCGTGAAGATCAGGCCGACGGTCACCAACGCCCCGGTGATCAGGCCGAACCAGACCACGCCCGGCATGGTCGCACCGGCACTCTGTCCGCGTGCGCTGCGTGCGTCGTCGGCTGCGGCGACCTGATCGACCAATGGCTGATATGCCTGCCCCTCGTGATCGTTCCTCGGCCGGTAGCCGGTGACATCGGTGCGCACCTTGCCGAGGAGCCGGGCCCCCTCGTCGGTGAGAGAGCCGTGCTCGGTCATCGACCGCCACTCGTCGTCGACGACGTGGCGGACGTAGGCGTCGACGTCGGCGCGGATGCGCGTACGCACCTCGGCCGGGTAGACGGCGGAGCGGACGTTCACCTCGTGCAGCGCCTGGGCCTCCTGGCGTACGTACTCCTGGGCGGCGCTGCGGCCCTCCCAGACGCCCGCGATGGCCAGGCCCAGCACGATCGCGTAGACCACGCCGATCATCATCGTCATGTACTCGATGACGTCAGGGGTCTCGGACGGGTCGTCATCGTCCTTGATCCGGCGGTTGTTGAGTACAGCGGTGGTCAGGACGACGGCGCTCGCCGCGACCATGGCGAGGGTGAGAACAAGCCATTCGGACATGGTTTCCTCCGGAGGTCATCGGGAGCGGGGACGTAGCACGGCGACAGCGAACACCGCGGGGGCTGTGATCAGCAGGGTGAGGGTGACCAGGGAGGTGCCTCGTCGCGGGACCTTGCGCGGCGGCTTGTGGTAAGCGGGGAGCGCCACGGGCCGGGGTGTGGAAGGTGTGGGGCGTACCGAGGGCGAGGGCGAAGGGCGCGGTGCCACGGGCTCCGGTTCCGGTCGCGGCGGTGCGGGGGGCGGTGGTGGGGGAGGCGGCGGTGGAGGAGGCGGGGGCGGGGGCGGAGGTGGAGGTGGCGGGGGCGGAGGTGCGGGCGGTGGAGTCGGCTTGGGCGCCGGGCCTGCGTGACAGTGACCGTTGCCCGACACGGCAACCGCCGAACTCCCGCCGCCCTCCCCGATGGAGGCGTACGCGCAGTTGTCCGCCACCGCGGGTGCCGGGGTGGTCAGAAACCAGAGAAGTGCGACGGCTGCCGTGAGCCGCCCTATGAGTGATCCGTACACGACGGGGAGCATGTTCCGGCCGGTCGCAGGACACGCCGGGGGCGGACCGGATTCCCCTGATGGTGGGGACATGGGGCGCCGGGTGTTTGCGGTTCAGGAAAGTTCTGTGAACGCGTTGAACAAAGAGAGGTCCGGCGCCCGTACCCACGGCCATGGATGACGCGAAGAGGCGTCACAACGATCCGTATATGAACGGGAGTTGACATGAACACCTGGCGGAACGCCTCGCTCGCAGTCGCGGCGGTGGCTCTGTTGGCGCTGACGACGGCGTGCGGTCAGGAAAAAGGAACCGAGACTCCCAACAGGCAGAACGTGGGCAGCACCAACCCGGCCGGACAGGATGTGGGAAGCGGCTACGGCTCCGACAGCGGCTACGGCTCCGAAATCGAGGACCGGGGCGCCACGGGCAAGCAAGCGGGCCGGCTCCCGCTTCGAAAGGGACCCCGCGAGTCCGCCCAAGTCGAATTCCGAAGAGGACTGCGCGAAGATCTGGCCGGTGGTGCCCGCGGGCAATGTCACGGCGGCGGCCGGTGCCGATCCCGCGCTGATCGGCAAGGTCACCCGCTCCGACGACACCCAGCAACTCACCGTTGCGGGCTGGCCGATGTACCGCTATGCCAAGGACGCCGCGCCCGGCGACGCCAATGGACAGGGCGCGGGCGGCAACTGGTTCGTGTCCGCACCGGACGGCAAGAAGGCCGCGGTGGGCGCCGGTTGGCCCGGCAGGCGCCGAACCGGCCGAACTCGCCGCGTAGGCGCCCCCGAGTAGCCGGACAGCGGCTCCCCGAAGTCGGCCCGTCGCCGAATGTCACACGCAGCGACGGGCCGGTTGCACATGCCACTGGTGTGTGACCAATAACGGACGGCTAATTTCCGTTTCCGCTCGCTCTCTTGGCGGTCGATCAGTAGCCTCTGGTCAACACTGACCATGAACATGGCCGGATCGCCGTGGCGACTTGTTGGAGACATCGATGGAGCGTCCCGCCTGGGCACCGCAAGGCATAGACATTTCGATGCCGAGCGTGTCTCGCATGTACGACTTCTATCTGGGCGGATCGCACAATTTCGAGGTGGACCGGGAAGCGGCTCGCAAGGCCATGGAGTTCATGCCGGGACTCCCCAAGATCATGCAGGCGAATCGCGCGTTTATGCGCAGGGCCGTGCGTTATGCGGTGAGTGTGGGCATCACCCAGTTTCTGGACATCGGTTCAGGGATACCGACTTTCGGCAATGTGCACGAAATCGCACAGGCGGCCGACCCCGAGGCCCGGGTGGCGTATGTCGACCACGACCCCGTTGCGGTCGCGCACAGCCGGGCCGTACTCGAAGGGAACGACCGGGCGGTGATCGCCGCCGCGGATCTGCGCCGCCCACAGGAGATTGTGAAAAGCCCGGCGATCTCCGAACTGCTCGACCTGGACCGACCGGTGGCCCTGCTGCTCGTCGCCGTACTCCACTTCATCGAGGACTCCGACGACCCGCACGCCGCGGTCGCCGAGCTGCGCCAGGCACTCGCCCCCGGCAGCCTCATCGTCGTCACCCACGCCTCGTACGAGGGGATTCCGCTCACCCGGGAGGAGGCGGGCGGCGCGGTCGGCGTCTACAAGAACATCCGCAACCCCCTGGTCATGCGGGCACGCGAAGAGGTCGCCCGCTTCTTCGAGGGGTACGAGATGGTCGAGCCCGGACTCGTGTCGATGCCGGACTGGCGTCCCGACACCCCCCATGCGGTGGAGCACGAGGACCCATTTGCCTTCTCGGGCTTCGCAGGAGTGGGACGCAAGGCGTGAGCATTCCCGCCCAATCGTCCGGAGCGCCCGACACGGAGCCCGACGGCCCCGAGGACCGGCTCCGGAGATTCGCCACGATCTGGAGCCGGGCCATCTTCCCCTCGACGGCCACCTCCATGACGCGCACCGAGTTCGAACAGCATCTGCTGCCGCTGGCCCGGGCCCTCAGCGACATCCTGCACGCGCGGCCCTTCGACGCGGCGCCCGCGAGCGAGGTGGGCGTCGCCCTCGTCGTCGCGCACTGCACGGACCCGGACGCGCTCAGCAGCACGCTCGGCGTCATCGACTCGTACCTCGTGCTCTACTGCGGCAGCAACGGTGCGACGGCGCTGTCGACCGAGGACAGCAGGGCCCGCTGCGCCCGGATACAGCACGCCCTCGCGGGCGGCTTCACCCAGGCGCTGCGTGAGCGGACCCTTGCCGAGCAGGAGGCCATCGCCCGCTCGGCGCTCACCGCCCGCTCGGACGCCGAGCAGGCCCTGCACGCCACCGAGACACGCTTCCGTGCCGTCTTCAAGGGCGCGGCCATCGGCATTGGGATCGCCGACCTGGACGGCAATGTGCTGGAGGTCAACGACACGCTCACCCAGATGTTCGGCGGGCTCGAACACCATGTGCGCAGCCACAAGGTCAACGAGTGGGTCCACCCCGAGGACTCGCCGCAGGTCTGGAAGTACTACAACGAGCTGGTACGTGGCGAACGCGAGCACTACCGCGTGGAGAAGCCGTACTACCGCAACGACGGCACCGTGCTGTGGACCAATCTGACAGTGTCACTGCTGCGTGACTCCGAGGGCAGGCCGGAGTATCAGCTGGCGCTGATGGAGGACACCACGGAGCGTCGGCTGCTCAACCTGCGGCTGCGGTACGAGGCCACCCATGACGCGCTCACCGGCCTGCCCAACCGGACACTGTTCTTCGAACGGCTGGAGAAGGCGCTCTCCGCCGACGACGGCAGCCGCTTCGGCCTGTGTTACCTCGACCTCGACGGCTTCAAGGCGATCAACGACAGCCTCGGCCACGCGTCGGGTGACCGGCTGCTGGTCGAGGTGGCGGACCGGCTGCAGAGCTGCGCGACCGCGCCCGGCGAGATGGTGGCGCGCCTCGGCGGCGACGAGTTCGTGGCCCTGACCACGGGCCCCGACACTCGGACGGAGGTCGACGAGCTGGCCTGCCGCATCCTCGGCGTGCTCGGAACCCCGGTCCGCCTGGAGGGCCGTGAGCTGACCGTACGCGGATCCATCGGGGTCGTCGAAGGGCCGGCCGGCGAACGCAGCGCCGCCGAGGTACTGCGCAGCGCCGACATCACGATGTACCGGGCCAAGTCGGCGGGCGGCAACCGCTTCGAGCTCGCCGACGCCGAGGCGGATGCCCGTGCCATCACCCGGCACGGGCTGACCACCGCGCTGCCCGCCGCCCTGGAACGCGGTGAGTTCTTCATCGAGTACCAGCCCCTCGTGCACCTCGGCGACGGCACGGTGCACGGTGCGGAGGCGCTGGTGCGCTGGTGCCACCCGCAGCACGGGGTGCTCGGTCCCGACCGGTTCATTCCGCTCGCCGAGCACACTGGGCTGATCGTGCCGCTCGGCCGCTGGGTGCTGGAGGAGTCCGTGCGCCAGGCAAACTTCTGGCAGGAGCGGCACAGCGACGGCGGTCCGCTGCGGATAAATGTCAACCTCTCGCCGACCCAGTTGCACCACCCGGGGCTGGTCGCCGAGACGGTCGACGTGCTGGAGCGGTCGGGGCTCGAACCCGGGGCCCTGTGCCTGGAGGTCACCGAGTCCGCGCTCATCGGCGCGGACGACGACCTGCTCAAGCCGCTGCGGCAACTGTCGGAAATGGGCGTCGACATAGCGCTCGACGACTTCGGCACCGGGTACTCGAACCTGGCGAACCTGCGCCGGCTTCCGGTGAGCGTGCTCAAGCTGGACCGTTCCTTCACGCAGGGCATGCAGCAGCATCCGGCGGACCCGGTCGACCTGAAGATCGTCGAGGGAATCGTCTCGCTGGCGCACAGCCTGGACCTCGCGGTCACGGTGGAGGGCGTGGAGACCGGGACCCAGGCGGAGCAGTTGCGGGAGCTGGGGTGCGACACGGCCCAGGGGTGGTATTACGCCCGGCCCGGTGCCCCCGACCGGATCCATTCACTGCTGCTGGCCGACGCGGTGTGAGTGGGCGGGGCGCCACTCCACATGTGCCGGCCGGTCCAAGACCGACCGGCACATGGGAGGCGGCGTCGCAGGGCCGGGCACGCACATCTGCGGCGTTGTCGTCGTCAGTCAACAACGCTCGGCGTTGCCTCCCTGCTCCGCCTTGCAGCCGCACGCACCCGGCCCGCTCCTTCTCCCACCCCCATGTGCCGGTCGGTCTCAATCGCCGGACGGGCTCGACCGGCCCGTCCGGCTGGCGAGCAGCACCTTCTGCAGTTCGCGCGCCGCGCGCGGTGGTGCCACATCGCTGCGGTGCGCGAGTGCGATAGTGCGCCGCAGGCCCGGGCGGGCCAGCGGCGTGGTGCGCAGATCGTGGCCGGCCCGGACAGCGACCATGCTGGGCACCACCGCGATCCCGAGCCCCGCCCGGACGAAGCCGAGCACCGCGTCCATCTCCCCGCCCTCCACCGTGAACGACGGCTCGAAGCCCTCCGCCCGGCAGGCGGCGACCGTCAGTTCGCGCAGGTCGTAGCCGTGCCGGAACATCACGAGAGATTCACCCTGCAGGTCGGCGATTCTCACGTTCCCGCCCCGGCCGGGCCGCGGCGCCTGTGCCGACGACACCACGACCAGATCCTCCTGGAGCAGCTCGACCGTGGTGAGCGCGGGGGACGCCGCGGGCAGTGGCAGCACGACCAGGGCCAGATCGAGTGCGCCGCGTGCCAGCTCCCGTACGAGGTCGAGCGAGCCGCCCTCCTCCAGCAGCAGCTGGATCCCCGGGTGCCGGTCGTGGAAGGCGCGCAGTACGTCGGGGAGCAGGCCCGTGCAGAGGCTGGGCGTGGCGCCGAGCCGGACCCGTCCCCTGCGCAGCTGAGCCAGCTCCTGCACCTCGTGGCGTGCGGTGTCGGCGTCCGCGAGGATGCGCCGGGCGAGCGGCAGCAGGGCCTCGCCCGCGTCGGTGAGGGTGATGTTGCCGCGGGCCCGGCTGAACAGCTCCGCCCCCAGCTCGGTCTCCAGCGCCCTGATCTGCTGGGAGAGCGAGGGCTGCGAGACATGCACCTCCTCGGCGGCACGGGTGAAGTGACGAGTCTCGGCCACGGCCACGAAATACGTCAGCTGCTGGAGTTGCATACACTCAGCATAGCTGCCACGATAGTTCATGCCTATGAAGATGAGCCGATCCATGTCTTGGACTGATGGGGCCTTTCGGCCCTAGCGTCGTGCTCATGGCATTGGCAACGCGGACGGACCGACGGCCGTCCATGACGCGTACGTTCTGGGACTCGTCCGTCGGCAAAAAGACGATCATGGCCGTGAGTGGCCTGATCATGCTCCTCTACTTGGTTGTCCATATGATCGGCAACCTGAAGATCTTCTTCGGATCCGGCGAGTTCAACCATTACGCGCACTGGCTGCGGACCATGGGGGAGCCCTTCCTGCACTACGAGTGGGCCCTGTGGATCGTCCGCGTCGTGCTCGTCGCCGCTGTGGTGCTGCACGCCACCTCCGCGTACCAGCTGAGCCGGCGCGACATCAGGGCACGCCCCGCCAAGTACGTGCACAAGAAGCCTCGCGCCGGCTACGCCACCCGGACCATGCGCTGGGGCGGGATCATCCTCGCCCTGTTCATCGTCTGGCACATACTCGACCTGACGACGGGCACCGTGCACTCCGGCGGATTCCAGTCCGGGCACCCATACCAGAACGTCATCGACACCTTCTCCACCTGGTACGGCAACACCGTCTACATCGTCGCCATGCTCGCCCTCGGACTCCACGTCCAGCACGGCTTCTGGAGCGCCGCCCAGACCCTCGGCGCGGGTAACGCGACCCGTGACCGTGCCCTCAAGACCATCGCCAACGTCCTCGCACTGGTGCTGACGGTGGGCTTCATCTCCGTACCCGTCGCCGTCATGACCGGAGTCGTGAGCTGACATGACCGACTACTCGCACTACGAGACGGGCACGCCCGTCGCCGACACCAAGGCCCCCGAAGGCCCCGTCGCCGAACGCTGGGACACCCGCCGCTTCCAGGCCAAGCTGGTCAACCCGGCCAACCGCCGCAAGCACACCGTCATCGTCGTCGGCACCGGCCTCGCCGGCGGTTCGGCCGGTGCGACCCTCGCCGAACAGGGCTACCACGTCGTCCAGTTCTGCTTCCAGGACTCGCCTCGTCGCGCCCACTCCGTCGCCGCCCAGGGCGGTATCAACGCCGCGAAAAACTACCGCAACGACGGCGACTCGGTCCACCGGCTCTTCTACGACACGGTCAAGGGCGGCGACTTCCGCGCCCGCGAGTCCAACGTCCATCGGCTCGCCCAGATCTCCGTGGAGATCATCGATCAGTGTGTCGCCCAGGGCGTCCCGTTCGCCCGTGAGTACGGCGGCCTCCTCGACAACCGCTCCTTCGGCGGTGTCCAGGTCTCCCGCACCTTCTACGCCCGCGGCCAGACCGGGCAGCAGCTTCTCCTCGGGGCCTACCAGGCACTGTCCCGGCAGATCGCCGCCGGCAACGTCGAGCTGCACGCCCGTACCGAGATGCTCGACCTGATCATCGTCGACGGCAAGGCCCGTGGCATCGTCGCCCGCGACCTCGTCACCGGGAAGATCGACACGTACTTCGCCGACGCGGTCGTCCTGGCCAGCGGCGGCTACGGCAACGTCTTCTACCTGTCGACGAACGCAATGAACTCCAACGCCACCGCCATCTGGCGCGCCCACCGCCGCGGCGCCTACTTCGCCAACCCGTGCTTCACCCAGATCCACCCCACCTGCATCCCGCGCACCGGCGACCACCAGTCCAAGCTGACACTGATGAGCGAGTCGCTGCGCAACGACGGCCGGATCTGGGTACCGAAGGCCAAGGGGGACGACCGCCCCGCCAACGAGATCCCCGAGGACGAGCGCGACTACTACCTGGAGCGCATCTACCCGGCCTTCGGCAACCTCGTGCCCCGCGACATCGCCTCGCGCGCCGCGAAGAACGTCTGCGACGAGGGCCGCGGCGTCGGCCCCGGCGGACAGGGCGTCTACCTCGATTTCGCGGAGGCCATCCAGCGCATGGGCAGGGCGAAGGTCGAGGAGAAGTACGGCAACCTCTTCGACATGTACGCGCGGATCACCGCGGAGAATCCGTACGAGACCCCGATGCGGATCTACCCGGCTGTGCACTACACGATGGGCGGGCTCTGGGTCGACTACGACCTCCAGACCACGATCCCCGGCCTGTTCGCGATCGGCGAGGCCAACTTCTCCGACCATGGCGCCAACCGGCTCGGCGCCTCCGCGCTGATGCAGGGCCTCGCCGACGGCTACTTCGTCCTGCCGTCGACCATCAACGACTACCTGGCCCGCAACCCGCACCACGACGAGGTCGACGCCTCGCACCCGGCCGTCGAAGAGGTCGTCGCGGACACCGAGGACCGGTTGAACCTGCTGCTCTCCGTCGACGGCGACCGCACCCCCGACTCCTTCCACCGCGAGATCGGTGAACTCATGTGGGAGCACTGCGGCATGGCCCGTACCGAGGCGGGGCTGCGCACGGCGCTCCACCGGATCCCGCAGATCCGCGAGGAGTTCTGGCGCCGCATCAAGGTGCCCGGCACCGGCGAGGAGTTCAACCAGTCGTTGGAGAAGGCCAACCGCATCGTCGACTATCTGGAGCTCGCCGAGCTCATGTGCCTCGACGCCCTGCACCGCGCCGAGTCCTGCGGAGGCCACTTCCGCGAGGAGTCACAGACCCCGGACGGCGAAGCCGCCCGCCGGGACGAGGAGTTCTCCTACGCCGCCGCCTGGGAGTTCTCGGGCACCGGCGAGGCCCCCGTCCTGCACAAGGAAGATCTCGTCTTCGAGTACGTCCACCCCACTCAGCGGAGCTACGCATGAAGCTCACCCTGCGCGTCTGGCGCCAGAAGAACGCCGACGCCCCCGGCGCCATGTCCACCTACGAGGTGGACGGCATCTCGCAGGACATGTCGTTCCTGGAAATGCTCGACACCCTCAACGAGGAACTCATCCTCGCCGGCGACGACCCCGTCGCTTTCGACCACGACTGCCGCGAAGGCATCTGCGGCGCCTGCAGCCTCGTCATCAACGGCGACGCCCACGGCCCCGAGCGCACCACCACCTGCCAGCTCCACATGCGGTCCTTCGAGGACGGCGACACGATCGACATCGAACCGTGGCGCGCCTCCGCCTTCCCGGTCGTCAAGGACCTGGTAGTGGACCGCTCGGCCTTCGACCGGATCATCCAGGCGGGCGGCTACATCTCCGCCCCGACCGGCACCGCCCCCGAGGCGCATGCCACACCGGTGCCCAAGCCGGACGCCGACTTCGCCTTCGAACACGCCGAGTGCATCGGCTGCGGCGCCTGTGTCGCGGCCTGCCCCAACGGCTCGGCGATGCTCTTCACCTCGGCGAAGATCAACCACCTCAATGTCCTGCCGCAGGGTGCCCCCGAGCGGGAGACCCGGGTCCTCGACATGGTCGGACAGATGGACAGCGAGGGCTTCGGCGGCTGCACACTCACCGGGGAGTGCGCCACGGCCTGCCCGAAGGGCATTCCGCTGCCGTCGATCTCGGCCATGAACAAGGAGTGGCTGCGGGCGACCCGGAAGGTGCGACGCTGACTTGGGCTCTGACCCGCGGCCGCGTCTGTCGTGACCTCAGATCCAAGGCCATGGTCCCCGAGCACAGAAAATCCCCGTTCCGCAATTGCGG
>NZ_JBEOVN010000229.1:0-10592 GCF_040295565.1 Streptomyces sp. NPDC002785
CGGGGTAGCGGCCCTCGTTCATGCCGCTACCCCGACCACGGGGTAGCGGCCCTCGTTCGTCTGCGTTCCCGTTCTCCCAGCGGTCGCCACACTTTACGGACACCACTTCGCGAAACACGACCTTGCAAGAACAGTGGGCGTATCTAGACGCGGGCCGCTGGCATCTGGTGCTGGCCGTGGCTTCACCCTTCCCTCGGGCAGCATCCCTGCAAGCTCTGGCTACGACCGCTGTCGCTGCCGGAAGTGCCCGCGTATTCCGAGACCGCCTGGCCGAGCCGGGGCGGCTCAACAAGTCGGCACACCGCGCGCTCACGGACCTGAAAGCTTTGGTCGCAAGTGCGGTGAATGCGGGTGCTCCTGATTCCGGACTCACGCCCGACGTCCTTACGTGGCGGCTCCTGGCTCACCTGTCCATCCTGGACCTTCGCTTGGAGGGCGTCCGTCCCGAAGACCGGACGGCGGCCGTGGAACGCCTCCAGCCGATGGCAGCCCAGGGATCAGCAGCCGATGGCTCCGCGCTGTTCTCACGACTGAGGGAGTGTGCGAGTGACTACGCTCCGACCGGTGCGACCGTGACCCGTGACTCCTTGCTCCAGGCCCTCTCGGGCTGGCCGTTGACTCAACCCACGACTTCACCCGCCCCAACGGACACACCACGCCCCCGCCGCAAACGGACCGCTAGTCAGCGTATTCCCCGTTCTCTGTGGCCGCGTCCGATTCGTTTGCGGCCAGGTGCCCGCCAACCTCGACTGCACGGCGACACTCTGCTGGTCGTGGACGGCCACGCCCTGCACGCCTTCGACGCCAAGTCGGGCAAGGCGTTGTGGGGTGTCAACGGACAGCAGGCCGTCCGGGTGAGTGGACATCTCAGATCCTTGTGCGCGGACAGTTGATCTCCCTGTCCGGTATGACTATTCGTCCCTCGGATGGGGGCGTGTGAGCGTTGGTGCCCCGTTGCGCTGGCGGTGCGATGGGGGATATAGCGTCGCGATGATGAGACCGCTGACTGACACCACCACCGACCAGGCGCCGGCTGATCCGGCCGCCACCGACGACATGCTGGCCACTCAGCCCATCGGATACTGGAGTGGCCTCGCCCACGCGGCCGTCACCCGGCATCTGCGTGACGCTATGGCCAGGATCGACGTCACGCAGCCGCAGTACTGGGTGCTCAACAGGGTGAACGGCGGGCCCGCGGCGCCGAGCCGCGAGGAGGTCGTCATCCAGCTGACGTCCCTCGCGGACGGGCCGCACGAGATCGCTCGTGTCATCGACCAGCTGTTCCACCGCGGCTGGCTCCGAATCGACGCCGGGCAGCGCCTGCAGCTCACCGACACCGGGGAGGCTGCCCGGGTGCGGCTGCGCGAGCTGGTGACCGAGCTGCGCACCGTGGTCCACGAGGGCATCAGCGACGAAGAGTACGTAGCCGCGCTCAAGGTGCTGCGCAGGATGGTCGCCAACGTCGAGGGCAACGGGGGCTCGTAGATTCTGCCTCTTTGGTCAGCCGACGAACCCGTCAAGGAGACACGTTCTGGCCCGGCTGGTTCAGCGGGACGACGCCCTGGCCGGTGGTTGCCTGAGTCAGCCGCAGGCTGGAGCCTTCGGTGAGGACGATGTGTGCGTGGTGCAGGAGCCGGTCGACGGCGGCGGTGGCCAGCGTCTTGGGCATGATCGAATCGAAGCCTGACGGGTGCAGGTTCGAGGTGACGATCACCGACCGGCGTTCGTAGCACGTGTTGTACCTGCTCAATATCTCCAATCCCGACCGTCTGTCCGCTGATTCCGGATGGATCTTCGCGGACCTACTCGCTCCGGCACTGGTGGATACCGGCGCGAGCGTGACCGTAGCCGCCCCGGCCGCAGTCGGAGACGAACGTTGTGGCTTCTACCTGACCGGGGTGCCGGAAACGAAGTACCGGGCACGGTTCTCGTCCGACCTCGACGAGCTGGTGGAACTGATCCGTGACGAGCGGCCGGACGTGGTGGTGGCCAACCAGATCGAGGAGGCTCCCGCCCTCCGTGTCGCGTTGATGGAGGCCGGATCGGACGCGCTGCTGGCTGGCTACTGCCACTACCTCCCCTTCTCGTTCAGTGCTGGCGGCCAACTCCTGATGGACCCCTCCCTGAACGACGCCGGGCTGGGCAGGTCCGTGCTACTGGCATTCGCCGCCGGGTTGGCCGCGTGTGACCGGGTGATGGTCCACTCCGGTACGGCCGCGTCCTGGCTGTCTGCCGCTGCCGCTCGGATGACGGTGGATCTCGACGCCAAGCTGCGGGTCGTGCCCGCTCCCCGCGACGAACGCCTCGTTCGGGACCCGGCCAATGCCAAGCCCGAGTACAGCGCGGGTGCGATCGGCGTCTACAACCACCGGCTGTACGCGCACTACGGCACCGAGCAGTTCGTGGATCTCGCCCGGCACCTCGCCGCTTCCGGCACGGTCCGGTTGCGAGTCATGGATCTCTTCGGACCGCGCCGCGCGGAGCGGAAGAGCCTGGCCGACAGTCCAGAGCGAATGCGCGAGCAGCTCGCCGCCCTGCCGCACGTGCAGATCGTGTCTGACCGGGGTGACCGCGTTCGCTACAGGAACCTGCTGGCCGGCGCCCGCTTCGGCATCGCCCCGTTCCGCCCCGGCTGCCCCTGGTCCATGAGCGTGATCGACTGCCAGGGCATGGGCCTGCCGGTCATCGCACCTCGGCTGGGCTGGCTCGCCGAGCACATCGACCCCGAGCTGCGCTTCACCACACCGGCTGAGGCCGCCGAACTGGCCGAACGCCTGGCCACCCACGACGAGTTCCACTCCGTGCACGCCAAGCGTGCTTATGCCTCCACCGCCGACTTCACGCCCACTCGGGTCGCCGCGCGCTACTTGGAGGCCCTGTCGTGACGCTTTTCGACGCAGTTCTCCTCTCGTACGACGAGCCCATGGCCGACTCCTTGCACTCGCGGCTGCAACGGACCCTCGGGGGCTCGGTCAAGCGCCTGCACGGCGTGCACGGAATGCGCAGGGCCTACCGGCTGTGCGCCGAGGTCGTGGACCGCGAGCAGTTCCGCCCGGCTCGTTTGTGGCTTCCGCCGGAAATGACTGCCAACAACGCTGTCCACCGGGCCGTGCTTCCCGGCGCGACAGCCGGGCCGCCGGCCTGCCCCCGCTCCGGAGAGGACGCACCACACAGGTTCATGAGCCCTCATCAAGAAACCGATGAGGGCTCATGAACGATCGAGGCTAACGGTCAACTACGGGTGCTGACACCAGCACCGGGCTGGGTGCCGGGCTACTGGTTCGCCGGCATGGTGCCGCCACCGGTGCTCGGCGTACCCGGCGTGCTCGGCGTACCCGGTGTACTCGGCGTACCCGGTGTACTCGGCGTACCCGGTGTACTCGGCGTACCCGGTGTACTCGGCGTGCTCGGCGTACCCGGTGTACTCGGCGTGCTCGGCGTGCTCGGCGTACCCGGCGTGCTCGGCGTACCCGGCGTGCTCGGCGTACCCGGCGTGCTCGGCGTACCCGGTGTACTCGGCGTACCCGGTGTACTCGGCGTACCCGGTGTACTCGGCGTACCCGGTGTACTCGGCGTACCCGGTGTACTCGGCGTACTCGGCGTACCCGGCGTACTCGGCGTACCCGGCGTGCTCGGCGTACCCGGTGTACCCGGTGTACCCGGCGTGCCACCGGTGGTCGTAGTGTTGCCACCGCCGGTCGTGTTACCGGTCCCCGCAATGACGGAGCCACCGATGGTGGAACCAATAATTTGGTTCAGGTTGTTGGTTGTCTGATTGATGACTTGGTTTATCACCGTCTGCGACAGGCCAAGGCTTCGCCCCGTGGCCTGTGCCGCCGCTATGCCCTGCGCCTTCGCCTCTTGCGGAGAGGCGCCTCTGCTTCTCGCCGCTTGTGCCGCGTTCGTTCCAGCAGTTGCGGCAGCGGCTGCACCTGTTCCGCTTCCTGCCGATGCCGCTCCTCCCCCGGTGCAGGCCACAGGGCCTATGGAGAAGTTGCCCATGCCCGCAACGGCGGTCGGTCCGATGCGACCGTCAGCGGAAGGGCGCACCATCATCCCCACAGGCGAGACGCTGAACGTCCCATTGGGATCGAAGTTCTGTCCCGTCAGGGTATTTCCGGCCACCTGGCAGGTCTGGTTCGGGACAGCGGATGCCGGCGCGACGGCGGTCACAGCCAACCCTCCGACAAGCGCAACTGTCGCGGCGGCACTCAGGGCGATGTTTCCTCTCACGGTTTTCTCCCTTTCGGCACTGTGCTTGCTATTCCAGTCACGTGCCATCGTGAGCGGCGGGCCATAATCACGGCGTGACTCCGGCGTGACGCTGACGTAGTGGCGGGACTGGCAGCAGCAACTCCGGGGTGAATCCCTCCTCTGACAGCTTGCGCGCTCTCTTCGAGAATGTCGCGTCGAAAGCTTTACCGGATTCAACCAGTCGTGACTTGGGAGTTGCCTCCACCGACCGCTCGCGCGGGTGCGCGATGGAAACAATTGAAGAGCAGCCCAAACATGAGAAATGTACGCGAAGGCATTTCGGGAGCTGGGGCCGATGCCGTACAAGTCGCTACCGGAAGAATTTTGGTTCGAACCGGGGCCGTCGCCAGAGGCCCAGCTGAACGAGATGGGCCAGCAGCAGGCCGAGCCGAACGATACGATGGCTGCCAACGCCCGGTAGTCCTACGTCCTATGTGAATCGTCCCCGTTGAGCCATGACGTGCGTGGGGCCTCTGAAGCACCAGCACACTGATGGGGCATTCCAGTTCACTCCTAGCCTTTAGGCTGATGAACATGAAGCAGACAACCTTGCGGAACATCGGTGTCGCAGCGGTAACCTCCTTCTGCTTGACGGCTGGCATACTGAGCACATCAGCGAGTGATGCCGTTGCCTCGCCGAAAAATTCCCAGGTGGCACCGTCCGTACTCAAGTGCTACACGACCATTGATAATCCAAACGCGACCGTGTGCTATCGAGTTTCGAAGCGGACTGTGAACAGTGGCGGCCACATTGCATTCTTCCCCTTCCTCATTCAGGTGCCCACGCCTTCGAATCCTCCACCTGCGACCGTCGTGAATGTTTTGCCGCCGCCCCCGCCCGATACGCCTCCAGGGGACCTTTCACCCGAATCCACCAGCGGCACCGAGCAGTCACCCCAGCCGCCGGCCGGCTGAGATCGTCTTCACCGGGTACAGCCGGGCTCCTCGCAGACCGCGGGCCCGGCACACGTCCGGAGTCCCGCCCCGACCGGGACTGTCCGGCTCGTGCCAGGAGGGGGCGTGATGGAAGTCGTGGTGCGATCAGTGCCGCAGGGCGGTTCCCACTTCGGGCCTGATGTCGCCCGACAGCCTGCGGTTGCTGCGGGCGGTGGCGTCCTTGGAGGCCTTCGGACCGACGTCGTCGACCGTCACCACCACCGTGTCGAGGAGATTGCCGTTCGGGTCGCGGAAGTTGATCTGCACGGCATACGATTTTCGCGAGTCGGCGCTGTTCGTCACGGTGACCTTCGCGGTGGCGCGGCCGTCGTGGTCGGTGCTCGGTGTCCCCACCTTGACATCGCTCTTGGCGTTCACGCCGTTCTTGAAGCCCTTGAGCTTCTCGCCTGCGGCGGCTGTCGCCGAGGCCACCACCTCGGAACCCCTGGATGCCACCGACGCCGCGGCGGACGCGGCTTCGGACGCCGTGCTGGAGGCTTTGCCGCCGCCGGAACAGCCGGCGGCCGTCGACATCACGGCTGTCGTCAGCAGTACGGCCAACAGACCCCGCGAGGCTTTCCTCGTCATCGTGCCTCCTAGTACCAGCCCACCGCCTCAGTCAAAGGGGCGGCGGTCGGGGCCGCACGCCGTGCGCGCCGGACGGGTGAGGGTGATGGGCCGGAGCGGAGGTCGTACGTGGGCAGCGGCTGCCCCTGGAGTCGCGGCGTCCCGGGCGGCGGCCGAGTCTGGTGGCATGAGCGACCAGGATCCGGGCGGCGTCCCGGACCAGCCGTGGGCCCAGCCGCCGCCACAGCCCCGCCGACGGCGGCAGTGGCCCTGGGTGCTGCTGGTCGTCGTGCTGGTACTGGCCGGTGGTGTTGCCGCGGCCGTCGGGGTGGTCGCCGGTGAGTTGTCGAGGGAGGGGACGAAGCCCCTGCGGATCACGTACGAGGTCACCGGCACCGCCAAGGACGTCACGGTCACCTACCCCACCTGGCAGGACGGCGAGCTGTCGACCGCGCGGGTGACACTGAGGGCCCTGCCGTGGACCGGGGAGCTGAAGACCAAGGGCTTCATGGAGGGCGGCTCCTTCGCCGTCACACTCGGGAAGTCGGGTGGCGAGGTCGCCCGCACCGTGACGGTGGACGACGGGACCGTCCGGACGGCCTCGGCGTCCGGGGCCCATGCCACTGCCATCTGCAGTGGGTTCTGAGCCGGGTGCGGTCGTACGCGCCTGTGCCCCCGGCGTTCCGGGGGCACAGGCCTTGGGGTGCGCGAGCAGTCGATCGTCAGCCGTCAGCGGCCGTAGCGGATCAGGGCGCGGACCATACGGCAGGTCGTGTCGGACGGCGGGTGGATACCGATGCGCTCGGCAGTCGTACGTATCTTGTCGTTGGTCGCGGTCGACGGGTAGTAGACGCCCGTGTCGAGCAGGGCGATCGCCAGGCGCATGGCCTTCAGTCGGCGATTGTGGGAGACGTACCACTCGCGGGGCCGGCCCGCGGGGAGCGGCTTCTTCTGCAGGGGCTTGTGGAGCGGCTTGGTCGTGACTGCGGCAACGGCCATGGGCAACCTCCTGGCAAGGTCGTGAAACCCTCACGAACTACCTCCATTTTACGGCCCACCACTGACAATCGTCGCTGGCCAGACCGGCTTTCGCGGCATCCATCCCATACCGTTGGCCCCATGGAGATCTGGATCAATCCCGCCTGTTCCAAGTGCCGCAGCGCAGTGCAGCTGCTCGATGGGGAGGGTGCCGAGTACACCGTCCGCCGTTATCTGGAGGATGTGCCCTCGCCGGACGAGATCCGGGCCGTGCTGGACCGGCTCGGGCTGGAGCCGTGGGACATCACGCGGACGCAGGAGGCGGACGCGAAGGAGCTCGGACTCAAGGAGTGGCCGCGCGAGGCCGGTTCGAGGGAGCGGTGGATCTCGGCGCTCGCCGGGCATCCGAAGCTGATCCAGCGGCCGATCATCACGGCGGACGACGGAACCGCCGTCGTGGCGCGCACGGACGAGGCGGTACGGGACGCCATGGGGCGCTGAGCGCCCCCCTGCAGCGAGAACTATCTGGTCATCAGGAAGTCCTCGATCCTGCGGTTCAGTTCGGTGGCCATCGGCTCGTGCAGCGACAGGGTGTGGTGCGTCGCGCCGGGAACCGTCGCCGTCTGCGCGTGCGGAAGCAGCCGGGCTGCGGCGACGCGGGCCGGGTCATGGGCCCGGCTGTGTTCGGCGAGAACGGATGAATCCGCCCCTCGTACATAGGGACACGCACGCCGCCGCCCCATGCCCCGCGCGCCCCCTACGCCCCCGTTTGCTTCTCCGCCTCGGCCAGCAGTTCTGTCAGGCGCAGGCCGAACCGGACGTCGCAGGGATGCGGCTCCCCCGTGCGTACCGAGGAGATCAGTGCGTCCACCGCTGCCCGGAAGGAACCGACCGCGTCGCTCCACCGCGGCAGTGTGGCGGTTCCCTGTTCGCCTTTGAGTTCGATCTCCGTGCCCACCGCGCCCACCGGGGCACCGAGTGCGAGCGTCACCGTGCTGGATGCGCCGGAGGTGTGGCGGAGGATCAGGTGGGTGGTGTCGGACGGGCCGCGGGCCGCGGTCAGTTGTGTCACGTCGCCCAGTACCGGGATCAGGACCGACAGGACGTGCGGGCCGATGTCCCACAGGCCGCCCTTCTCGCGGCGCCAGGGCGAGGCGGCGTACTCGCTGGTAGTGCCGGGGGCGAACAGCGCTCCGATCCACTCGGCGCGGGCGGTGAACCAGCCTTCCAGGGCGGCCTGTTCGGTGATCCAGGCGGATGTCTCCGTCGCGAACCGCAGGGTGCAGAAGACGACGGACGCGACCCCGGTCTGCTCGACGGCGCGGGCGACCTCGCGGGCTCCGGCGACGCTGGTCGCCAGCGGCTTGTCCATCAGCAGATGGCGGCCGGTGGCCGCGGCGCGGGCGGCGAGCGGGGCCTGGACGTCCGGCGGCACGGCGAACGCGATGGCGTCGCTGGCCGCGAAGAGCTCGTCGATGCCCTCCTCATCGGTGTACGCCGTGGTGCCGTGGGCGGCGGCCAGCGCGTTCGCGGCCTCGGGGCGTCGGCCCCACACGCCGCTCAGTGCGACACCGGGGTGGGCGGCGAGGGCGGGGGCCTGGGTGTTCCGGGCCCAGGGACCCGTACCGACGAGGCCGACGCGCAGGGGGCTCGGGGGAAGTGTCGTCATGGGGCAAGTCTGCCGGGTTCACCGGGCCGATTCCGTATTGAGTCGGCGCAGAGTGAGCCGACGCAGAAATCCTCTGTAACACGGGGTTCACATTCGAGCAACGGACGGGAAATCGCGGCTTGCGAAGCTGCGCTGCAGAGACCGGACCGCAGCACCGCAGGACCCGCAAAGGATGGCTTCCGTGACGTTCAAGGCTGAGTACATCTGGATCGACGGCACCGAGCCGACCGCCAAGCTCCGTTCGAAGACGAAGATCATGACCGGGAGCCCGTCGCAGGATGTGGCGGAGCTGCCGATCTGGGGCTTCGACGGTTCGAGCACCAACCAGGCCGGGGGCCACGCCTCCGACCGGGTGCTGAAGCCGGTCTTCATGTGTCCGGACCCGATCCGCGGCGGCGACGACGTTCTCGTCCTGTGCGAGGTCTTCCACATCGACATGACGCCGCACGAGTCCAACACCCGTGCCGTGCTGCGTCCCGTGGCCGAGCGGTTCGCCGGCCAGGAGCCGATCTTCGGCATCGAGCAGGAGTACACCTTCTTCGACGGCCACCGCCCGCTCGGCTTCCCCGAGGGCGGCTTCCCGGCCGCGCAGGGCGGCTATTACTGCGGTGTCGGCGCCGACGAGATCTTCGGCCGCGAGATCGTCGAGAAGCACCTCGACAACTGCCTGCAGGCGGGTCTCGGCATCTGCGGCATCAACGCCGAAGTCATGCCCGGCCAGTGGGAGTTCCAGGTCGGCCCGCTGTCCCCGCTGGAGGTCTCCGACCAGCTGTGGGTCGCCCGCTGGCTGCTGTACCGCACCGCCGAGGACTTCAACGTCTCCGCGACCCTCGACCCGAAGCCGGTCAAGGGCGACTGGAACGGCGCGGGTGCGCACACCAACTTCTCCACCAAGGCGATGCGCGAGGGCTACGACGCGATCATCACCGCCTGCGAGTCGCTGGGCGAGGGCTCGAAGCCGATGGACCACGTCAAGAACTACGGCGCGGGCATCGACGACCGTCTGACCGGTCTGCACGAGACCGCCCCGTGGAACGAGTACAGCTACGGCGTCTCCGACCGCGGCGCGTCGGTCCGTATCCCGTGGCAGGTCGAGCATGACCAGAAGGGTTACATCGAGGACCGCCGCCCGAACGCCAACGTCGACCCGTACGTCGTCACGCGGCTGATCGTCGACACCTGCTGCACCGCGCTGGAGAAGGCCGACGAGGTCTGATCCCGTTCCGCCGCAGAGGTGGTGGCGGCGCAGACCGAGAGGTCCTTGTCGACGAGCGAGAGAGGCCTGCTGCGCCGTCGCGTTCTCTGGTTCAATGGGGGCATGGTCGGCATCCAGTACACCTCGACAGGTCGCAGCGACCTCGAACCGTTCTGGCCCTCCCGTCAGCACTACGACTTCGACCGGGTGTGTTGCCGCGCGTTGAACGCGCAGGCCCTCTAAAGCCGCTCACCCGGCCTTCGGTCCGCGCGCACGCAAGCAAGTCCGTCCATCGACGACTCCTTCGCGCGAAAGAGCTGACCCTCATGGCGAACACTCGTACCTTCCCCGCCGCAGCCGCTGCCACCGCGGCGCCTTCGGCGACCGCTGCGGCCACCACCTCCGCCCGCTCCCTCTCCCCCAACCGCCACCGGCTGCGCGCCGTCGACCCCGACGAGGTCGTCCAGCTGGCCGATGTGGCCGAGTTCCTGCCGCCGGACGCCACCTGGCTGCCCGCACCGCAGCACACCGTTCCGGCGCTGCCGGGCCGGCCGCCGTTGATCGGCTACCTGGTGCTCGTGCCGGCCGATCAGCAGCCGGCCGTCACCGCGGCTGTCGCCGCGGCCGCCCAGTACGTGGTGCCGTCGCCAGTGGAGGACCCGGCCGCGGGTCCGGTGCGCATCGACCCCGTACAGCGCATCGCGACGGTGGACGGGAACACACTCGACCTCACCTTCCTGGAGTTCGAGCTGCTCGCCCATCTGGTCGCGCACCCGCACCGGGTGCACACCCGCGACCAGTTGGTGACCACGGTCTGGGGTTACGGACATGTGGGCGACGGACGCACCGTGGACGTCCATGTCGCCCGGCTGCGCCGCAAGCTGGGCGCCGAGCACCGCCGGTCGATCCAGACGGTGCGGCGCGTCGGCTACAAGTACGCCCCCTGACGGCACTGAAGGCGCATGAGAGCGGCCCTGGTCCGGTACGTACCGG
>NZ_JBEOVN010000230.1:0-10544 GCF_040295565.1 Streptomyces sp. NPDC002785
GGTCGCACCCGAGGCCGACCGCGAAGAGGGCATGACCGCCGGGCAGAGCAACCACGCCGCCCAGGAGCAGCGCTCAGCACAGTCGGGAACGGCAGCGGTTGTCGGCGCCCGCCACGACGGGTCACGGCGCGGGGACACCCGTCGGCCAGCTGTGCACGGGCTCGCCGCTGTGCATCAGTTCGGCGTACCTGCGGGTGGTCGCGGCCAGTGCCGCATGCCGTTCGAGTCCGGCCTCCCGTGCCCGGTGGTAGGTGTCCACCTGCCAGGACGCTCCGTTCACCCGCCGCTTGCAGCGTTCCTCGATGATCCCGAGGTAGCGGTCGCGGTCCGCGGGCTCGATGTTCCAGGCGTCGAGCCCCGCAGCGGCCAGCGGCAGCAGTTCGTCCCGTACGAGCTTGACCGCCGGCACCCGGGTCAGCCCGCCCGAACGGCCGGGACGGGGCCAGATCAGCTCTGCGTCGATGCCGTGGCGGCAGGCGGTGTCGAAGTTCTCGGCCGCTGCTGCGAACGGGAGCCTGGTCCACACCGGCCGGGATTCCTCGGCCAGCGCCCGCACGAGCCCGTAGTAGAGGGCGGCATTGGCGATCACATCGGTGACGGTGGGGCCGGCGGGCAGGACCCGGTTCTCCACCCGCAGATGAGGTACGCCGTCGGCCAGCCCGTACACGGGCCGGTTCCAGCGGTAGACCGTACCGTTGTGGAGCACGAGCTCCTGCAGCCGCGGCACCCCGCTCTCGTCGAGCACCCGCAGCGGGTCCTCCTCATCACAGATCGGCAGCAGCGGGGGGAAGTAGCGCAGATTCTCCTCGAAGAGCTCGTACGCCGAACCGACCCACTGCTCACCGAACCAGGTCCTGGGCCGTACCCCTTGGTTCTGCAGTTCGGGCGGTCTGGTGTCCGTGGCCTGCTGGAAGAGCGGCGGCCGCGATTCCCGCCACAGCTCCCTGCCGAACAGGAAAGGCGAGTTGGCGCCGAGGGCGATCTGGACCCCGGCGACGGCCTGGGCCGCGTTCCATACGGCCGCGAAGCGCGCCGGTGTCACCTGCAGATGCAGCTGAACCGATGTGCAGGCGGCCTCGGGGGTGATCGAGGAGGCGGTGGAGACCAATCGCTCCACGCCTTGGATATCGAGGGAGAAATCCTCGCCCCGCGCAGACACCATTTGATTGTTCAGCAGTGTGTAGCGTTCCGCAGCCGAGAGGTTCGCCGCAACGAGGTCCTGACGGCCCAGGGTGGGCAGAATTCCGATCATCATGATCCCGGCATCGACCTCGCCCGCCTTCCGATGGGCATATCCGAGGCCGGTCCTGAGCTCTTCGGCCAGCTGATCGAAAACGCGTCCTTCCAGGTGGTGCGGGACTATGTTCACCTCCAAATTGAACATCCCGAGTTCGGTCTGGAAATCACGGCTCGCGATGCGCGGGAGCACCTCCCCATTCATCATCTTCGGCATGCCGTCGGAGCCTGCCAGATTCAGCTCGATCTCCATGCCCATGAGGTTGCGGGGGCGGTCGAACCTCCGCTCCTCCAGGAGCCGCTCCAGCCCCTCCAGGCACTGATGGAGCTTCCTCCGGTACCTCTGCCGATCGGACAGATCAAAGGCGCCCGCCACGACCTTCTCCCCCATCGAAGCGTCCCTCCCTCGAGTGGGCGGCCCGCGGCCCAGACCGCTCGCGTCACGATCGATAATGCCCAGGCCGGGTGATCCATAACGCCCCCACGAACACCGCGCACCCACTAATCTGAGGGCGGCCGTCCGAGGCACATTCCCTCGGCATGACGCAGTGCGCATTTTCCACCACCGCGTGCATGGCGAAAACGCCGATGCGTTTCGGCCGACCGCGCCCAGGGAAAAATCCCTGGCGGTGGCTGCGCCGCTGACGAAGAATCAGCAGAATCTCCGCATAATAAAGTCCTGATACCGCCTTGTCGGCAATACCTGCGACGGCTAGTGGAATCACTGTGTGAACACGTGTCGTATAAACTTCGCGGACGAGGCAGAGAGTTGACGCACCGGCCCAGTCACCGGCCTCCTCTGGCCCCGCATGCCGACAGCGCCGTCTGCACCCGCCCACGCACCACCGTGTCTCCGAAGTGAGAGGCGACCCACTATGCCGCTGCATGTTCCCCCTGCTCCCGCGCCCGCTCTGCGCAGCGTTCTCGCGGCACTCGGTTCACCCACCGCAGTCCGCGAGGCCCGTACACCCGCTCTCCGAGCCGCCCAGGGACCACTGAGCCCCGAACTTCCGCTTCCCGTCCATGTGCTGGACCGGATCGGTCCGAGCGGGCTCGCACCCGCCACCCGGCTTGCCGCGTGGCGGTTCCTCATCCGCAGCTCGGAGCAGGCCGTCGCCGCGGCGGACACCATGCTCACTCCGGACGGCTGGACCTTCTCGCACTTCTTCGAGGGCCCGTATATCGCCTCGACCGAACTCGCCCTGCGCCAAACCGAGACGGTGACACCGCACTACCAGCCACGGCTGCTGTCCATTCCGGAGCTCTACATGCTGGCGCTGTGGCTGCACGCCGACACCGAGGCCGACGCCTCCGGCGGGGCACTCGCCCCCGCCGATCTCCTGGTACCACTGGCACCCGCACCTCCGGGCATCGCGGCGCATCACCCGCATCGGGTCGCCGATCTGCTCCGCGTGATGACGCTGCGTATCACCCCGGGCACCGGTCATCCCTTGCTCGGATCACCGGCCTGACAACGGCCGCACCCCACATCGTCGCACTGTGCCCCACCACCGTCCCCCGGTGGTGGGGCACAGTGCTGCGGGGCGCACATCCCGCCCATCTGGACTAGCCCGGTCCGGCCACCCCGAACCACCCGAAAGGACAGTGCAGTTGCGGTGAACCGTCCGGCCGGGTGACGCGTCCTCGGAGTAGGGAGAAGTGCTGCTGCGAAATCCCTGCGGATTGACGCCCGTGGGGCAACACTGGGACCGGACCGATCGATACGGGGGGGCGGCCATGAACACCTCATCAAGCCGCAGGACATTCACCACAACGCAGCGAAAGAACCCATCCATGTGCCAGCACCAGCCACCATGCCCGACCGCCGACTCAGCCGACCGGGAAGCCGCCCGCCTGACGGCACACCACCCGGAACAGGGCTGGAGCCTGCTGTGCAACGGCGTCCTGCACTTCGAGGACACCGGTGAGCTGCTCCCGGACGGGCAGATCATCGCCCCGCACCGGCCCCTGGGGACCGGCCGGGTGATGAAGGCCGCCTGACCCCGGCCGGTACGAACTGGGGCCGGCCCGGAGAACTCTCCGCACCGGCCCCGACGCATGTCTGCGTCATGCCCTACCGCTCATGCCTCAGTTGTCGTACGCGTCCAGCGGCGGGCAGGAGCAGACGAGGTTGCGGTCACCGAAGGCACCGTCGATCCGGCGCACCGGCGGCCAGTACTTGTCGGCGGCCGAGACTCCGGCCGGGAAGACCGCCACCTCACGGCTGTATCCGTGGTCCCACTCCCCGCCCAGCATCGCCGCAGTGTGCGGAGCGTTGGTCAGCGGGTTGTCGTCCGCGCTCCACTCTCCGGAGGCCACCTTCTCGACCTCGCCGCGAATGGCGACCATCGTGTCGCAGAAGCGGTCGAGTTCCGCGAGGTTCTCGCTCTCGGTCGGCTCGATCATCAGCGTCCCGGCGACCGGGAACGACATGGTCGGCGAGTGGAAGCCGTAGTCGATCAGACGCTTGGCGATGTCGTCGACGCTGACGCCGGTGGCCTTGGAGATCGGCCGCAGGTCCACGATGCACTCGTGCGCGACGAGCCCGGCCGGGCCGCTGTACAGGATCGGGTAGTGCGGTTCGAGACGCTTGGCGATGTAGTTGGCGGCGAGTACGGCGACCTGCGTCGCACGCTTCAGGCCCTCCCCGCCCATCAGGCGTACGTACGCCCAGGAGATGGGGAGAATGCCGGCCGAGCCCCACGGAGCGGCCGAGATCGGTCCGACACCGGTCTCCGGGCCCGCCGCGGGCTGCAGCGGGTGGTTCGGCAGGTACGGCGCGAGGTGCGCGCGCACACCGACCGGGCCGACGCCGGGGCCGCCGCCGCCGTGCGGGATGCAGAAGGTCTTGTGCAGGTTCAGGTGCGAGACGTCGCCGCCGAACCGGCCCGGCTTGGCGAGGCCGACCAGCGCGTTGAGGTTGGCACCGTCGACGTACACCTGACCGCCGGCGTCATGCACCTCGGCGCAGATGTCGGCGACGTGCTCCTCGAACACACCGTGCGTCGACGGGTACGTGATCATGAGCACGGCGAGTTCGTCGCGGTGCTTCTCGATCTTGGCGCGGAGGTCCTCGATATCGACCTCGCCGTCGTCGGCGGTCTTCACCACTACGACCTTCATGCCGGCCATCACGGCGCTGGCGGCGTTGGTGCCGTGCGCGGAGGACGGGATGAGGCAGACGGTCCGCTGGTCGTCGCCGTTGGCCCGGTGGTACGCACGTACGGCCAGGAGGCCGGCGAACTCGCCCTGCGATCCGGCGTTCGGCTGGATCGAGACCGCGTCGTACCCGGTGACCTCGGCGAGGCGCTCCTCCAGCTCACGGATGAGGGTGAGGAAGCCCTGCGCCTGCTCGGCCGGCGCGAAGGGGTGCAGTGCGCCGAACTCGGGCCAGGTGATCGACTCCATCTCGGTGGTCGCGTT
Organism: Streptomyces sp. NPDC002785; assembly: GCF_040295565.1. Lineage (NCBI taxonomy): Bacteria > Bacillati > Actinomycetota > Actinomycetes > Kitasatosporales > Streptomycetaceae > Streptomyces > Streptomyces sp. NPDC002785. The sequence continues at coordinate 4,660 of NZ_JBEOVN010000230.1, forward strand.
CAGCTTCATGGTGCAGGAGCCGAGCGGAATCATGCCGCGGTCCAGCGCGTAGTCCCGGTCGGCGAGCTTGCGCAGGTAGCGCAGCATCGCGGTCTCGGAACGGTGCTGGTGGAAGACCGGGTGGGTGAGGATCTCTTCGGTGCGCAGCAGGCCCTCGGGCAGCGCGTCGACAGCCGCGGCGTCCAGCGCCTCGATGTCCCCGTCGGCGCCGAAAGCGGCCCAGACGGCGGCGATCTGCGTACGCGTGGTGGTCTCGTCGCAGGCGAGGGAGACCAGGTCGGCGTCGACGAGCCGCAGGTTGACACCGCGCTCGCGGGCGTCGGCCACGACATCGGCGGCCTTCCCCGGGATGCGCACGGTGAGGGTGTCGAAGTAGGTGCCGGTCACGACGTCGATGCCGCAGGCGCGCAGGCCCTCGGCCAGGATTGTCGCGTAGCGGTGGGTGCGCTGAGCGATCGTCCGCAGTCCGTCCGGGCCGTGGTAGACGGCGTACATCCCGGCCATGACGGCGAGCAGCACCTGCGCGGTACAGATGTTGCTGGTGGCCTTCTCACGGCGGATGTGCTGCTCGCGGGTCTGCAGGGCCAACCGGTATGCCTTGTTGCCGTCCGCGTCGACCGAGACGCCGACGAGGCGGCCCGGCAGGCTGCGGGCGAACTTCTCGCGTACGGCCATGAAGCCGGCGTGCGGTCCGCCGAAGCCCATCGGCACACCGAAACGCTGCGTGGTGCCGACCGCGATATCCGCACCCAGGTCACCCGGTGAGGTGAGCAGGGTCAGGGCCAGCAGATCGGCGGCGACCGTGACGATCGCACCGAGCTCGTGGGCCTGCTCGATGACGGGCTCGATGTTCCGTACCGCCCCGGATGCGCCCGGGTACTGCAGCAGAACACCGAAGACACCGCGCTCGGCGATCTCTGCCGGGATGCCGTCGGAGAGGTCGGCGACGACGACCTCGACACCGGTCGGCTCGGCGCGGGTCTCGATGACGGCGACCGTCTGCGGCAGAGCGTCGGCGTCGACCAGGAAGACGCCGTTCTTGACCTTGCCGACGCGCCGCGAGAGCGCCATGGCCTCGGCGGCCGCGGTGCCCTCGTCGAGCAGGGAGGCGCCGGAGGTGGGCAGTCCGGTCAGCTCCGCGACCATGGTCTGGAAGTTGAGGAGCGCCTCCAGGCGGCCCTGCGAGATCTCCGGCTGGTACGGCGTGTAGGCCGTGTACCAGGCGGGGTTCTCCATGACGTTGCGGAGGATCACCGGCGGGGTGAAGGTGCCGTAGTAGCCGAGCCCGATCATCGGGGCCAGCACCTGGTTGCGGTCGGCGAGGGCACGCAGCTCGGCGAGAACCTCGGCCTCGGTACGGGCGGCCGGCAGCTGGAGTGCCTCCGCGCTCTTGATGACGTCGGGCACCGCGGCCGCGGTCAGGTCGTCGAGCGAGCCGTAACCGACCTGGGCGAGCATCTTCGCCTGCGCCTCGGCATCGGGTCCGATGTGGCGCTGTTCGAAGGGAATGCCCTGCTCCAGCTGGGAGAGCGGAGTGCGGCGGGGGGTCATGGTGGAGGCCTCCTGGTCTGTCACGACCTGCGAGGGGCACCACGGCGGGTGCCCGAACGGCCTCCCCCTCTGTCATCTCAACCTGAGAGCTTCACCGGCGCGCCCTGAGGCGTACCGGCTTTCACCGTCGGTGAGGAAGGGAACCGTACCGGCACTCGGCCGCACGGAACCCGCCCTGCTTTCCAGAGTGACCTCGTCCGTGCGGTACGGGGGCCTGAGAGATTCCGGGGAGGATTTGCTCCTTCGGCGCCTTCGGATTCGCTCCGGAGGACTCTCCCGCACGGGGTCAGCAGCCGTAACCAGCGTACCAGCGGGGTTCGCGGCGCAATTCTCGAGTGGCCAACCCCCCGGATCTGCACTTCTGTAGTGCTTGTGGAGTAGCCGCGACCAGTGGGAGGGACCGTGCAGACCGACATCGACCCGCGCCGTCTGATCGGCCGCAAGGCGTTCGACCGCAAGGGCAGCAAGATCGGAACCGTGGACGAGGTGTACCTCGACGACGCGACCGGCGTGCCCGAGTGGGCGGCCGTTCGCACCGGACTGTTCAGCCGGGACGCGTTCGTCCCGCTGGAACCCAGCGAATTCGTGGAGGATTCGCTCCGTGTCCCCTTCGACCGTGCACTGATCAGGGACGCACCCGACTTCGGCGTCGGCCGCCATCTCTCGCCGGAACAGGAACTCCAGCTCTACCGTCACTACGGTCTGGACTCCCCGCCCGAGGAGCCCGGGCCGAACAGGGACTTCGGCAGACTGGCCGGCCAGGACGAATAGTCCACCGGGTTTCGCACCAGCGGCAGCGGATCAGCCGGCTGCAGCTCCGGATCGTCGATCCGGAACGTGCGCACCCGGCCGGGCGCCGACCCGGGCTCCTCGAACCGCACCGTGACCCGGCCGACACCGCTGCCCTGCACCCAGCCATGGCCGTATGTGTCATGACGCACGTCGTGCCCGGCGGGCCAGCGGCGTGCGGCGAGCTGCTCAGCGGTCTCCTGGGCCTCCTCCTGGGCACTGTCCACCAGCCTGTCCCCGTCGTCCCCCGCAGCTGCCTCCTCCTCGGCCGCTTGCCCGGTCGCGGCGTGTTCACCGGCGGCCTGGGCGAAGAGGTCCTCCTGCGTGTAGTCGGCTAGGCCCGTGACGCCCACGCCCAGGAGCCGTACGCCGCCGGTGGTGTCCACGGCCTCCAGGAGCCGTGCGGCGGCCTCCCGGACCACTGCGGTGTCGTCCGTGGGCCCACGCAGCGTCTCGGACCTCGTGAGCGTGGAGAAGTCGTACCGCCGTACCTTCAGCACCACCGTCCGCCCGGACCGCCCGGCGCCCCGCAACCGCTGAACACACCGGTCGGCCAGCCGCTCCACCTCCGCCCTGACCCGCACCCGGTCGTGCAGGTCGGCGTCGAAGGTGTCCTCGACGGACACCGATTTCGCGTCGCGCTCCGCGACCACGGGCCGGTCGTCGTATCCGAACGCCATGCGGTGGAGCGAGGCGCCGTGCGCCTTCCCCAGCAGACGTACGAGCTCCGCCTCACCCGCCTCGACCAGGTCATTGACCGTCGTCATCCCGGCGCGGCGCAGATGGTCCGCCGTCGCGGGCCCGACGCCGGGAAGGATCCGTACCGACATGGGCGCGAGCAACTCACGCTCCGTCCCGGGCTCTATGAGCAGCAGCCCGTTCGGTTTCGCTTCCTCCGAAGCGATCTTGGCCAGCATCTTGGAGCCTGCGAGCCCGACCGAGCCGGTGAGTCCGGATACCGCCTTGATGGCCGTACGCAGCTGCTCACCGATCTCCCGCGCGGACGCGCTGTCATCGGCCGTCCCACCGGCTTCCAGGTCGACAAATGCCTCGTCCAGGCTGAGCGGCTCCACCAGCGGGGAGAGCCGCCCCAGCAGCTCCATCACCTGGTCGCTGACTGTCCGGTACAGCAGGAAGCGGGGCACCAGATAAGCCGCGTTGGGGGCCAGCCGCCGCGCCTGCGCCGTGGGCATCGCCGAGTGCACCCCGAAGCACCGTGCCTCGTACGACGCGGTGGCGACGACTCCGCGCGGCCCCAGCCCGCCCACCACGACCGGTTTGCCGCGCAGGCTGGGCTTCGCCGCCTGCTCGGCAGAGGCGTAGAAGGCATCCATGTCCAGATGCAGGATGGTGGGCGCGGCTCTCACATTTATCGATGCTGCCTTACGGCACTGACAATCGCCGCACGCGATTCGCCGACCGGGTCAGCCTGCGCGGTTGCGCCGCCGCGCGAGCTCATCGGTGGGGTTGTTCCCCACCAGTGTCTCGCCGGTGTCCACCCGCTCACCGTGCAGCTGTGACAGCGCGGCGTCGACGTCCTGCCACACCACACCCACGGCAATACCGAAGACCCCCTGGCCGCCCTGGAGCAGATCGACGACTTCGTCGGGCGAAGAGCACTCGTAGACCGTCGCCCCGTCGCTCATCAGCGTCATCCGCTCAAGATCCTGGAAACCGCGGGCCCGCAGATGCTGGACCGTAGTGCGGATGTTCTGCAGGGCGACGCCTGTGTCCAGGAAGCGCTTCACGATCTTCAGCAGGACAACGTCCCGGAAGCTGTAGAGCCGCTGTGTGCCCGAGCCGTATGCCGGACGCACGCTCGGCTCGACCAGCCCCGTACGCGCCCAGTAGTCGAGCTGCCGATAGGTGATCCCCGCAGCCGCGCAAGCTGTCGGCCCGCGATAGCCGATGTCGTTGGCCGATGCCACGCCGCCCCCCGCCACCGCCGCCGGTTCAACCGGTTGCCTGATGGTGCGGCCGGCTGTACTCCCCTGCTGCGGATACGGCCCACCCACTGCCGTACCGTCGCCGCTGCTTCTCACGCCGACCTCCGTCCTTGACCTGCCAACTCGAAGGTAGGCAGTCACTCGGGGTGCGTCAACGATCGCCACACTCGGCACGCCGAGTGATAATCACCCTGAGGGTGGTTTCCCGTGTCTCTCAAGCGGGAAGGGCTTGTCGGATGCGCTGAATGCGACCCCGCAGAACGGTTACTGACTGTTGGTACCGAAGTCCTCCGGTGAGATCTGGTCGAGGAACTCGCGGAACTTCTCCACCTCGTCCTCCTGCTCGTCCGGAATGGCGATACCGGCATCGTCGAGCACCCCGTCACTGCCGTAGATCGGCGTTCCGGTGCGCAGTGCGAGCGCTATGGCGTCGGACGGCCGCGCGCTCACCTCGACCCCGCTGGCGAAGACCAGCTCCGCGTAGAAGACCCCTTCCCGCAGGTCCGTGATGCGGACCTCGGTGAGCTCCTGGCCGACGGCCTCGAGCACATCCTTGAAGAGATCATGGGTCAGTGGCCTGGCCGGAGCCATGCCCTGCTGGGCGAAGGCGATCGCGGTCGCCTCACCAGGACCGATCCAAATGGGGAGGTACCGGTCGCCTCCCACTTCACGCAGGAGCACGATCGGTTGGTTGGAGGGCATTTCCACCCGGACACCCACAACGTCGAGCTCGTTCACACAGCAACCCTAGGACGTGCTCGGCAGGTTTGGGTAGTCGGGCACCGCCGTGATCAGTGGAGCCGGACCCGCAGAGCGGTCTGCACAAGCGCCGAATGAAGCCGTACAGACAACTCTGCGAGCTCCCTCGCGGTGGCCTCCGCATGTGCTCTGGTCTGCGGATTCCGGTGCCGGCGCAGGGGCGCGATCACCTGCTCGATGAGTCCCGCCTCACGGTCCGCGGCCGCCCGAATGGCACGCAGGTGACGCGGTTCCAGACCGAATCGACCCAGATCCGCCACAAGCTTGGCCACCGTGACCATCTCCGCGTCGTAACCGCCCTCGGCGGCGGGAGCGACCAAGCCGTACGACTCCCACTCATCCAGGTCACTCTCTGTGACCTCGGCGGCCGCGAGCAGCTCGGCGCGGCCGATACGGGCCGCGGTCGCCCGTCCGGAGTCGGCTTCCCAGCCGCCGTCGGTCACGTCCCGCGGGCCACCCCCGGACGGCAGGGTGGACTGTTCGCCGCGGGCGAGGGCATCCAGATGCTCCCGGATGACCTTCAGCGGGAGGTAGTGGTCGCGCTGCATACGCAGCACCTGAGCCAGCCGCTCCACGTCGGCCCCACGGAACTTGCGATAGCCGGAGGGGGTCCGCTGCGGCTCGACGAGCCCTTCGGCCTCCAGGAAGCGAATCTTGGAGATCGTGACTTCGGGAAACTCGTCCCGCAGTTGCAGGAGCACCGTGCCGATGCTCATCGGGCGGTCGTCGGCGGGGGGGGGGGGGGGGGGCCCCCCCCCCCCCCGGGGGGGGGGGCGGGGGGCGGCCCGGACGGGGGGGTGGACCCCCGGGGGGGCGAGGGGAACACCCCCGGAGGGGCGG